>JBGVGP010000309.1:0-15804 GCA_045121735.1 Acutalibacteraceae bacterium | reverse complement strand
TACTTGCTACTTACTCCTTAAAGGTCATCCGCATCCTGTAAAGGCACCTCAAAGGGTGTAACAGGCACACCCGTGTATGAGCCGAGAACGTCTGTGGGAATATCCTCGTTTTTACGGTTGTATTTGGGAGACACAATGTTTTTGTCGGTTGCCTTGTTATCTCTGTGGCTGTTACGCTGACTCTTCTTTTTCTCCATTTTTTATCACCTCGGTAATATTATTTGCCGTTGCCTTTTCAATATGGTTGTAAAATTCTTCAAAATAATTTATAATTTATGCAACAAAACATTCTTCTTATGCATCTTATAAATGAACGGATGTGATAAAACTATGAGCTCAAATGTTGAAAATCTGGTCATTAAATCGCAAAAAGGGGACACCGCCGCCTTCGGTGAACTCTATGAACTTTACAGTAAGGATATGTACCGTTTTGCCTTTTATTATACTGGCAGCTCTGCCAATGCAGAGGACTGTGTCAGTGAAGCGGTGCTTATAGCCTTCAATAAAATAGGCGAGCTTAAAAATATACTCTCTTTTAAATCCTGGCTTTTCAGAATTTTACGCAACTGCTGTGCCGAGGCCTTCCGTAAAAGTGCAAGGGAAACAGCAAGCAAGGAGATATTTTCAGGTGTACATAGCTTTGAAAACGAAGAAAATGAAAAAATCAGCCTGAAAAAAGCTCTTATGAAGCTTCCCGAAGAGGAAAGGGAGCTGATTATACTTCATTACTGTATGGGCTATACCTCAAAGGACATAAGCCGTATGCTTGTAATGAACGAAAATACAGTGCGCTCAAAAATTGCAAGAGGCACACAAAAGCTTAAAAGAGAGTTGGTGAATGACGGTGAATAATGAAATGGATTTTGAATTTATGCTTAAAAAAAGCTTTGATGAGGAAGCACCCGAGCTTCCCGAGAGCCTTAAAAAGGAGAATGTGATTAAGATGCTTGAAAATGAGAAAAATAAGCCCCCAAAAAAGAAAAAGCACATCTTCCCTAAAATACTTGCAAGTGCGGCGGCGTTTATAATTGTTGTGGCTTCTGCTGTGGTTGTACCCGTAATTATACCCGATAAGCCCCTTATCGATGCAACAACTACAACTGAGGAGCTTAAGCAGGAGAATGAGGAGCTCACCACATCAGCCACTGCACCCTCAAAAAAATATGAGGTTATAGATAACGGCCTTAAGGCAACAGATCTTAAGCAGGCGCAAAGCAACGAGGAGCTGCAGAAGCATTTTCTTAAGCTTTACCGTGAAAATAAAATTGACGATGTTTTTGACGGCTTTTTCGGTGCTGCACAGGACATTGCCGATAACGTTATTGTTTATTACAACTCAAGCGTAGTTATGGATGAGGCCGCACCCGAAAGTGCAATGCCCGGTGAAACTCAGGCAAGTCAGGTATTGACAACAGCCGCAGCAGCACAGAACAACAAAAACGAGGGCGGTACGGGAAGTGACGACAGAGTAGTAAACTACGGCAAGACCAACACACAGGTTGAAAATGTTGACGAAGCCGATATAATCAAAAATGACGGCAAGTACCTTTATATCCTTTCGGGTGGTGTTTACAACTACGGTAAAAGAGTTGTAACTGTTGTCGATGCAGGCAATATGAAGGTTGCTTCAAAAATTGAAATTGACGAAGGTGAATTCAATTATAATATTCAGGAAATGTACGTTAACGGTGACAGGCTTATACTTGTTGCAAATGAATACGAAATAATAGAGGATGAGAAGACCGAGTATTCAACCTACCGTTATTATGACGGAAAAACAGTTTCCTTTGTCTATGACATTGCTGACAGAAAAAATCCTGCTTTTGTGCGTAAGGTAAGTCAGAACGGAAGTAGTTATATCAGCTCACGAATGATTGACGGTGTGCTTTATACCTTAAGCTCCTACTATGTAAGGGGTAACAGTGAAAACGAGGTCAAGGAAAATGCCGTACCCAAGGTTAACGGTGAATTTATAGCCTGTGACTGCATTTATGTTTACGATTACGACAGTGAAAGCTATACAGTTCTTACTGCTTATGACACAAAGCTGAATGACGGTGAGGTTAACTCTCTTTCAGTTTTAGGCGGTGGTGAGGATGCTTACTGCTCAGGTGATGCTCTTTACGTTGCACGTCATAATTATGACGACAGTGAGGGAGTTTTCACCGAAATCTATTCCTTCAGCCTTAACGGCACCGAGATTGCCTACAAGGCATCGGGTACAGTCAGGGGTGATTTTCTCAATCAGTTCTCCTTCGACGAATATGAGGGCAACCTCCGTGTTGCAACAACCTATTACAGCTATAAGCACGATGTTGATGTAAGCAGCATTTATGTGCTTAACAAAGATCTTGAGCTTATCGGCGCCCTTGAGGATATTGCCTATGATGAGCAGGTGAAATCCGTGCGCTTTATGGGTGATACAGGCTTTATCGTAACCTTCCGTAATACCGACCCGTTATTTACCCTTGACCTTTCTGACCCCACGGCACCCAAGGCTGTCGGTGAGGTGAAGCTGCCGGGCTTTTCAAGCTATCTTCACCCTGTAGGTGACGGTCTTGTAGTGGGCTTAGGCTATGACGGTGACGAGGAAAATGCAGATTTCAATACTGTCAAGGTGTCACTTTTTGATGTAAGTGACATAAAAAATCCCAAAGAGGTTGATACCTTTGTTCTCAAGGATGTAACTTCCTCGGCACTTTACAACCACAAGGCATTTATTTATTACCCCGAGCAAAATCTTATCGGCTTCCCCGTTGAGCATTATGCCAATGGCACTGTTTTAAGCTACAAGCTTCTTAAAATCGAAAACAGAGTTATCGAAAGTCACCTCGGCTACACCCACAAAACCGAGAGGATGACAGGTGACCTTTTCCGCGGCACTTATATCGGAAGTAAGCTTTATACTATCGACAACTACAATGTATGTGAGTTTGATATTGATACAGCAGCTCTTTTAAGGGAATGTGAAATACTTGATGTTGAAAAGGATATGCCCGAGGATAAATTATACGGTGAGGTGACTACACCTGCAGTACAGCCCGGCGGAGTAGTTGCAACAACGGCAGTAACAATAGAGGATGAGGTGAGCTATGATACAACTACAACCGTTCCCGTTACTGTCGCAACAACCGTAGGTACAACCAATGCTGCCGAATACAGCTTTGAAGCGAAGGTGCTTAAGGAATATAACAGTGACGGCGTGCTTCTTGTAGAGGTGACCGACACAGGCAGCAGCGGACTTTCCGTCGGCACACAGGCAGAGCTTCATTCCGTTGGAATGGGAGCATATGTAAAGGACGATATACTTAAAATCATATTTGACGGTGTTGTGCAGGAAACATATCCTGTTAAAATACCCAATGTGCTCGGTATAGGAGTAGCAAAAAGGTAATAGTAGTCAGAAAACGCCCATCGGGGCGTTTTCTTTATGACCTCGCCGGTCAGGCTTTCTTTTCTTACAAGAAAAGAAGTAAAAGAACTTTACATTTTTATTCTGCTATGCTAAACTGAAAGGCGTGAGAAAATATCACGGAGGAAATAATTATGAAAGCAAAAATTACCGTTGCCGCCGAAATGAAAATCGGCGAAATTGACAGAAGAATGTTCGGCTCATTTATTGAACATCTCGGCAGAGCCGTATACGGCGGTATCTATGAGCCGGGACACCCTCTTGCTGATGAAAACGGCTTCCGTACCGATGTTATAAAGCTTATAAACGAGCTTGATGTGCCCGTTGTCCGTTATCCCGGCGGCAACTTCGTTTCAGGTTACGACTGGCTTGACGGTGTAGGTCCCGTAAACGAAAGACCCAAGCGCCTTGAGCTTGCATGGGGTGTTACCGAGCCTAACACCTTTGGCACAAACGAATTTATGCGCTGGTGTCAGAAGGCAAAAACCGCACCCATGATGGCAGTAAACCTTGGCACAAAGGGTCCCGATGAGGCAAGAGCGCTTGTTGAATACTGTAACCATAAGTCGGATTCAAAATGGTCAGACCTTCGTATAAAGCATGGCTTCAAGGATCCCTGGAATGTCAAGCTCTGGTGCCTTGGCAATGAAATGGACGGACCCTGGCAGATGTGCTCCAAAACCGCAACAGAATACGGCAGAGTTGCCAACGAAGCGGCAAAAATGATGAAATGGGTTGACTCCTCAATCGAAACCGTGCTTTGCGGTTCATCAAGCCGTTATATGAACACCTTCGGTGACTGGGAACAGAAAACCCTTGAAATCGCTTATGATAATGTTGATTATGTTTCACTTCATCAGTATTACGGCAACCATGAAAATGACACTCCCTCATTTCTTGCAAAGAGCCTTGACCTTGATGATTTTATTTATAGTGTTATCTGCATCTGTGACTATGTGAAAGCAAAAAAACGCTCCAAAAAGCAGATTAACCTTTCCTTTGACGAATGGAATGTATGGTACCATTCAAACGGTGCACCCGTTGAGCGCTGGTCAACGGCTCCCAATCAGCTTGAGGATATTTATAACTTTGAGGATGCTCTTGTAGTTGCCTGTATGCTTATAACCCTGCTTCGTCATGCAGACAGAGTAAAGGTTGCCTGCCTTGCACAGCTTGTCAATGTAATTGCCCCCATCTTTACAAAAACAGGCGGCGGCTCCTTCCGTCAGACAATATTCTATCCCTTTAAGAAAATGTCCGAGTACGCAAGAGGAGTTGCACTTAATCCCATTATTGACTGTCCGAAGTATGACTGTAAGCAATACACCGATGTTCCTTACCTTGAATCAATCATAACCTATGACGAGGAAAAGGATGAGGTAGCGCTTTTTGCAGTTAACCGTTCTATGGACGAAAAGATGCTTCTTGATATAAATCTTCTCGGCTTTGAGGGCTATAAGCCTGTTTCTGCAGAAAGCCTTGAGGGATTTGATATTAAAGCAGAAAACACCTTTGATGACGAAAGAGTATGCATGAAGAAAAAGGAGCTTCCCGTAGCAGAAGGCAAGGGCTTTACAGCCGAGCTTGCACCTCTTTCCTTCAATGTTATCAGGTTTACAAAATAATTTTTTCAGCCGTGGGAGCTTTGCTCTTTACGGCTGAATTTTTTTGTGTTAAAATGATAAAAACGATAACCTTAAGGACGTGAAAAAGCGTGAAAGAAAAAGGTAAACTTAATTTTATAATTGCAATGCTTATTTTTTCCTCAATAGGTATTTTTGTAAGGTCTCTGCCTTATCCGTCATCCTTTATTGCATTTACAAGGGGTATTGTCGGCTTTGCAATTATACTTATTTTTATGGCCTTCAAAAAGCAGAAAAGTGACCGTAAGGCAATAAAGGAGAACTTTATTCTTCTTGCAGCCTCAGGTATATTCATCGGCATAAACTGGGTGGCACTTTTTGAAAGCTACCGCTATACTACCGTTGCAACGGCAACTCTTTGCTATTATATGGCACCGATGTTTGTTATTATGGCTTCACCCCTTGTTCTTGGTGAAAGGCTTACGGCTAAAAAGCTTATCTGTATAATCACGGCTCTTTTCGGTATGGTACTTGTCAGCGGTGTTTTTGAAGCAGAAAGGGGAGAAATACAGCTTAAGGGTATAATCTACGGTCTTGTTGCGGCAGCGTTTTATGCTTCAGTAATGCTCATTAACAAAAAAATGACGGAAATTCCCGCCTATGATAAAACCTATATCCAGCTTTTATTTGCAGCGGCAGTTGTGGGCGTTTATAACATCTTTACTGTTGAGTTGTCCACACTGAGTACAGATATGAAGCACATACTTCTGCTTCTTTTTGTCGGCGTCTTCCATACGGGCTTTGCCTATACGCTCTATTTCGGTGCTATGAAAAGCATGAAGGCACAGTCTATTGCAATTTTAAGCTACATAGACCCGGTTTTTGCTCTTGTTCTTTCTGCTGTTATACTTAAAGAGAGTATGAACATTTACGGAATTATCGGTGCGGTGCTCGTGCTCGGATCGGCCTTTGTCTGCGAGCTGCCGGAAGTAAAAAAATAAAAATTAAACTTGGGGATATTGATTAAATTCCCTTGAAATAGAAGCTATTGTATGATAAAATATTATGTGGTGAATTATAAAGCTTTACAGCGTGAAAAATAAACTAACAGGAGTGATAATATGAAATGCGGTTTTTGCGGTAAGGAGCTTGAAGAGGGCTCCGAATTCTGTCCCGAATGCGGTATGATTTTAAGCCTTGGCGGTGCTGTTGAGGACGGCGCCGATGAGCAGACAACAGAGCTTGAGGTTCCCGAGTATACTCCCAATGTGTTCAGAGCTATGGACTTTGAGCCTGAGGCAGAGGTGCCTGCGATGGAGCTTGAGGTAACCGATGAGGAGGAGACTGCCGAGGTAGTCGAAATTATCCCCGAATATGTTCAGCCTGAAGAGGAGATTGCCGAGGAAGAAGCACAAGAGGCTGAAGAAGCAGCCGAAGAACAGGCAGAAGAAATTCAGGAGGAATTCCTTGCTCCTGAATACGATCCCAATGCTGCAGTATCTGAAGAATTCCTTCAGCAGGTAGCATCCGAGCAGGCAGTACAGGAGGCTTCCGAGACTGAAGAAGAGACTCCCGAGGCTGAAGAAGCAGTGCAGGAGGTCGCTCAGGAAGCAGAGGAGACTGTTGAAGCACCTGTTTATGAAATTGCCGAGGAGGAGCCTGAATATGCTCCCGATGAATATGAGGGCGAGCTTATAGCGCAGGAAGAGCCCGAAGCAGAACAGGCAGAGTCTGAAGCAGCTTACGAAAACGAGCAGAGCTATCCCGTATACGACGAGGCAGCTGACGAAAACGTTCCCGAAGAGAAGCTTACAGAGGACGAGGGCCTTTTTGCAGCACTTTTTGAAAGTGCAGAAGCAGAGGCTATTGAGGATATAACACCCGAAAGCAAGCCTGTTGAAAAAAGCTCAAAGAAGAGCTATCTCAGCGTAGCAGTGCTTGTAGTAGTGCTTGTAGGCATAGTTGTTGCAGGCGTCTATATGTTTAAGAACGTTCTTCCTAAAATTGTTGATACAAGCAATACCACAACAGCCGCTACTGTTGAAAAGGTTGACGGAACAACAGAAAAGGCAACAGAAAAAACTACTGAAAAGACTACTGCAGAAAAGACAACAGAGAAAACCACTGCTGAAAAGACTACGGCAGAAGATAAGACAAACGAAAAAGAAACCACAACTGAAAAGGAAACAACAACCGAAAAGGAAACTACCACCAAGGCAACAACAACCAAGGCTGAAGAAACAACAGCAGACAGCGATGAAGCCGTTGTGGTTGAGCCTTCTGCTTATGACCTTGATGAGCTTCCCTTCTTCCCGAAGGACGGCGACATCAGCATTAAGGCAGGTCCTTCACAAGAAAGTGCTGATATGATAACCCATCCCTGGGGCTATCCTGTTTTCGCTTATGCAAAGGAAGGTAAGTATTACTACGTTCACAGCCCCTACCTTGATTATATGGGCTGGGTATATGCAGGCGACGTTGAGGAATACAGTGAGCAGGAGGAAACAACTGCTGCAGCTGAGGAGGAAAACACAACAGAAGCCTCATCAGAAGAGAATACAACCTCTTACCTTGCAATGATCAGCTCTGCAGAGGGTCTTAATTTCAGAAGTGGTCCCGGCGCTGATTACGCTTCAGATTATACTGTTCCCGGAGGCTTCTATGTAAGAGTTACTGCCGAAAGCGAAGAAAATCCCGGTTGGGTATATGTAACAGTTGAGGATGACCGTTATCCCTACGGAGCACCCAGCGGTTGGGTTCTTGAAGATTATCTTATCTGAAGCAGTTAATAGTAAAAAATGTTCCGGGCTGATTTCATCAGCCCGGTTTAAAGGAGAAAAATATCTATGATGACATTAAAAACACGCTGGTCCGAACAGGCAATGTGTGACCTTCCTCTTCCCGAATATCCCCGCCCTCAGATGGTGCGTGAGGATAACTGGATTAACCTTAACGGTATGTTCGATTTTGCCGTAACCGACGATAAGGTAGAGTGGTGCGAAAGCTACGAAGAAAAAATCCGTGTGCCCTTTGCTGTTGAAAGCTGTCTTTCGGGAATCTGCAGAAGAGTGAGCGCAAAGGACCGTCTCTGGTATAAAAAGAGCTTTACTCTTCCCGAAAGCTTTAAGGATAAAAGAACACTTCTTCACTTTGGTGCAGTTGACTGGGAATGTAAGGTTTACATCAACAAAAAGCAGGTAGGCGCACACATCGGCGGTTACTGCCCCTTTACTATTGATATTACAGATGCACTTGCACAGGGCGAAAACGAGCTTGTTGTATGGGTATATGACCCCACAGATGAGGCTTGGCAGAACAGAGGTAAGCAGGCTAGCTATTCACACGGCTTCTGGTACACCTCAACCTCAGGTATCTGGCAGACAGTATGGCTTGAAGCAGTAAGCAAGGATTATATCAAGGGCTATAAGCTTACTCCCGATATTGATAAGGCTGTGCTTGAATTTGAAACAACCGTAATCGGCGAGGGCGAGCTTAAAATCAAGGTGCTTGACGGCGATAAGCTTGTTACTGAAAAGGCTGTCAGCGCAAAGGACGAAATAGAAATTCCCGATATGAAGCTCTGGTCACCCGAGGATCCCTTCCTTTACGATTTTGTGCTTGAGCTTTCAAATAACGGAGAGGTAACCGACAGCGTAAAGGGTTACTTCGGTATGCGTAAGTATTCCATCGGTGAATACGGTGGCTATAAGAGACTTTTCCTCAACAACGAGCCCTATTTCCAGAGAGGTCTTCTTGACCAGGGCTACTGGAGTGACGGACAGCTTACACCTCCCACCGATGAAGCAATGGTTTATGACATTGTCAAGATGAAGGAGCTCGGCTTCAATATGCTTCGTAAGCACATCAAGGTTGAGCCTGCAAGATGGTACTACTACTGTGATAAGTACGGTATGCTTGTATGGCAGGATATGATAAGCGGCGGCAAGTCACTCAACACCTTCTATGTAGGCGTTGTTCCCAATATTCATTCCTTCCTCAATCCCTTTGTTTATCTCACAAAGAAGGATAACAACTATAAGCTTCAGCAGAGAGAAAAGCTTGAATGGCGTCAGCAGTTTGAGGCAGAATATGAGGAAATGATAGACTGTCTTTATAACGTACCCTCAATCTGCTGTTGGGTACCCTTCAACGAGGCATGGGGTCAGTTCGACGCCAAGAGAATCGGTGAATGGACAAAGAAAAAGGATCCCTCACGCTTCTGTGACCACGCAAGCGGCTGGTATGACCAGAAGGGCCCCGATTTCAGAAGTATCCATAAGTACATTATGCCTGTTATTCTTCCTAAGTATGATAACAGACCTATCGTATTGAGTGAATACGGCGGCTACAGCAGTAAAATTGAAGGCCACGTATGGAACTGGGAAAAGAGCTTCGGCTATCAGATGTACGCTGATAAGGATAAGCTTACCGAGGCTTATAAAAAGCTTCACGAAAAGCAGATTATCCCCAACATCAAAAACGGCCTTTCAGCAACTGTTTACACTCAGGTTTCCGACGTTGAATTTGAGGTTAACGGTATGCTCACCTATGACCGTGAAATTGTTAAGCTTCACGAGGATGTTGTTAAGGAAATCAACGATAAGCTTAAGTATTAAGCAATGAAAGCTTTGGTCAGGCTTTTTTTAAAGCTTGCGGGGTAAGGGGCAGAGCCCCACGGAAAAAACTTAAATGCAAAACAGACAGATGTATTCGATTGCAAGCAGATATTGAATACATCTGTTTTTTTATGTCCTTTTTTTGGTACTGAATTTCACTTTAATCTTGAATTGCATTTTTCGGTGTGCTATAATCAAAGCAAGAATATTACCTGTGGGGTGACGTTATGGCAGAAAAGGGCTACACCAAATTAAAGCTGCTTTATATCAAGCAGTACCTTGAAAAGTACAGTGATGATGATAACCTTGTAAAGGCAGAGGAGCTTATGGAAATGCTTGCCGATAAGGGCATAAGCTGTGAAAGAAAGTCTATTTATGCAGATATAAGTGCACTTAAAAGCTACGGCGTGGATATTTCAACCGAAAAAAGAGGCTACCGTATTCTTGCCCGCGACTTTGAGCTTCCCGAGCTTCGTCTTCTTATGGATGCAGTGCAGGCGGCAGATTTTATCAGCGCAAAAAAGAGTAAGGAGCTTATTAATAAAATAGGTACGCTTTGCAGTAAGAATCAGGCTGCCACTCTTGAAAGACAGGTATACATAGAAAATCGCAACAAGTGTACAAACGAAGAAATTTATTACAATATTGACCTTGTTAACAAGGCAATATTACAGAAAAAGAAAATATCCTTTACATACATCAAGCGTAAGCTTGACGAAAACAGAAAGGAGATAGTCCGTGAAGAAAAGGCCTTTACCGTAAGCCCCTATGCGCTTATATGGAGCAATGACCACTACTATCTTGTTTCAAACAATTCAAAATACGATAACCTTATGCATACAAGAATTGACCGTATGAAAAAGGTGAAAATTATTGACGAGCCCTCCCGTGATTTTGCCGAGGTTTCACCCTACAGAAGCTTTTTCGATTCGGCTGACTATTCGGGCAAGCTTTTCAATATGTTCAGCGGTGATAATCAGAAGCTGAGGCTTCGCTGCGAGGACAGCATATTTGAAGAAATGGTTGACCGCTTCGGTGATGACTGTGATATAAGTAAGGCATCAAACGATACAAGCGGAACCTTTATGCTTGATACAAGCTGCGTTTGCAGTGAGGGTCTTGTTTCCTGGCTTATGCAGTTCGGCAGTAAGGTAGAGGTGCTTTCACCCGAAAGCCTTAAAAGGGATATCACAGAAAAAGCGTCAGCAATCCTCGGCCTTTATAACAATTAAACAGCTTCAGCACACTGTCATTTCAAACATAGAATGGCAGTGTGTTTGTTTTTAGTCAATCGTAGTCAAAATGTGTCAAAACAATTAAAGAGGTGTTAACAAACAATAGCGTATTTTGTTATAAAATCAAGTTAGGAATGAATCTGATAAAGGGAGGATTTGCTATATGAAGAAGACAGTTTTTCTTACGGGCGGCTCGGGTAATATGGGCTTTGCAGGCTTTAAGGAGCTTTATAAGCGTAAGGATATGTATAACATAGTGCTGCTTAACCTTGATACACAGGATGCAAGAAAAAAGTTTGCACCTTATATGTTTGACCCGTCGGTTAAATGTGTATGGGGCGACCTTACTGATTATGAGGATGTGCTCAGCTGTGTAAACGGTGCGGACTATGTGCTTCATGTTGGCGGACTTGTTTCACCTGCGGCAGACTACTATCCGCAAAAGACTCTTTTTACCAACATAACTGCTATGGAAAACATAGTAAAAGCCGTCAAGGCACAGCCTGACCCCGATAAGATTAAGGTGGTTTATATAGGCACCGTAGCACAGACCGGTGACAGAAACTATCCTACTCATTGGGGAAGAACAGGTGACCCGATACAGATAAGCGTGTATGACCATTATGCAATAAGTAAAACCGTTGCAGAGCAGCGTCTTGCCGAATCGGGACTTCGCTATTGGGTGTCTCTTCGTCAGACAGGTATTCTGTACCCCGACATACTTAAAAATATGGACCCGATTATGTATCACGTGCCTATCAACGGTGTGCTTGAATGGGCAACCCTTGAAGACAGCGGAAGACTTTGTGCAAAGGTCTGCAACGACCGTGTACCCGAGGAGTTCTGGCGCCGCTTCTATAATATAAGCTCGGGTCCCGAATACAGACTAACCAATTATGAGTTTGAACAGCTGCTTTTAACAAGCCTCGGTATGAGGGGTGAGGATATCCCTAAAAAGCTTTTTGAGCCTAACTGGTTTATTCTGCAGAATTTCCACGGTCAGTGGTACACCGATGCTGATGAGCTTGAAAATTATCTTCATTTCAGACATTATGTTCCTATAAAGGAATACTTTAAGCGCCTTTCAAAAAGCGCACCGGCAGTGTATAAGCTTTCAGCAGCCGCTCCTTACTCTGTACTTAAAAGGACAATGATGAGTGACATTGCAAAAACGCCTCTTCACGGCACAAGGGCATGGATTGCAAACGGCATAAAGGACAGAATCACAGCCTATTACGGCTCTTACGAAAAATATGACGCTATCGGCTCCTGGGATGAGTTCGAGGTTGTTATTCCCGATAAAAATGATATGAGCTATCTTAACCACGGCTATGATGAAGACAAGCCCTTTGAAAGCCTTAAAATTGCCGACATGAAAAAGGCGGCAGAATACCGTGGGGGAGAGTGCATTTCCAAAAAGCTCGGCAAGGATATGTACACTCCCATTAAATGGAGATGTGCTCACGGGCATGAGTTTGAAATGAGTCCGAATCTTGTTTTAAAGGGCGGACACTGGTGTCCCGAATGTCTGCCTATGCCCTGGCGTTATGATGAAATTGCAAAGGTAAATCCCTTCTTCGCTCAGGTGTGGTATTCACATCACAGCCCCGACGAGGACAATGTGTATGATGACAGTATTTATTACGGCTTCGCAAGAGGCTGACCTTGGATAACGGCACAGGAACGTGCAAAAGCAATATCAATTATGTAATGATAAATGATAAAGAAGCTTCTATAACTCAGCGTCACTGCATCGAGCAGTGACGCTGAAGCTTTTGTACTTGCCGCTTATTCGCCCTCTCGCAGTACCGTGTACAGCTTCGGAGCGAAGAAAACAGCATCCTGCACCAATCTCGCAAGTCAGCGCTGACAAAACGATAACGGCACAGGAATGCGCAATCGCAGACAAGAAAAACATCCCGAAAGGGGCGTTTTATTGTTTGTGCTGCTTTGATATGTTGAAGATTGTCGTAAAACGGGGCTTGAATTTTAAAAAATATTTTATTAAATCCTTTTTTAATGTTGATTTAATCCTTTAAATTTATTATAATAAACATACTATGGATTTTTATACGCTGTTAAAAGCGAATTTATAAAGGAGTGCTGAATATGGCTCAAGAACCCAGAAAGCCCGTCCCTTCACCGGCAGATGCTGAAAAAAGCGCTGAAGCCAAGGTTGAAAAGGGCAGGAAGGCTAAAAAAGAAAAGAAGTCAAAAATAAGGAAAAAGCATCCTGTGCTTTACGCTTTTTTCCTTTTCTTTTACTGCTGCTTTGTAGCAGGTATGCTTACAGTTATCGTTGTCGGCGGCTCACTTCTTAAAGAGTTTTATGCCACAATAAACGGTGAAACTCTTGTTGACCTTGATAACTACAAAAGCTCACAGAGTCAGACCTCTATTATCTACGGCTATGACGATGCAGGAAAGCTTAAGGAGCTTCGCCGTCTTCACGGTGAGGAAAACCGTATCTGGATTGACTACGATGAAATTCCCGACAATCTCAAATGGGCGTTCATCTGTCTTGAGGATAAGCGTTTTTATGAGCATCCCGGTGTTGACTGGATAAGAACAATCGGTGTTTTCATCAACCCTGCATACGAGGGTCAGGGTGCATCGACAATTACACAGCAGCTTATCAAAAACCTTACAGATCATAACGAAAATACCTACTACAGAAAATTCAATGAGATTCTGAGAGCTCTCAATTTCGAAAAGAACTTTTCAAAGAAGGATATTCTCGAGGCTTATCTTAATACAGCTTCTCTCGGTGCAGGATGTTACGGTGTAAAAACTGCGGCGGAGACCTATTTCGGTAAAACTCTTGATGAGCTTACAATTTCCGAATGTGCAACAATTGCAGGCATCACAAAGGCTCCCTATTCACTTAATCCTTATGTTGACTATGAGGCTTGTATGGCTAGACGTGATGACTGTCTTTACTATATGCATGACCAGGGCAAAATCACCGATAAGCAGTACAAGAAGGCTCTTAAGGAAAAAATAAAGGTTAAGGATTACAGTGAATCCGAGCAGGAGGATACAGCCGAGGAAGAGGTTGAAATCATCAGCTGGTACGAGGAATATGTAATCGACCAGGTTATCGAGGACCTTCAGCAGCAGTACGGCTATGAGTATAACGAGGCATGGCGTAAGGTTTACTACGGCGGTCTCAAGATTTACGCTGCTGTTGATATTGAGGTGCAGGAAACTGTAGAATATATTTACGAAAACCGTGTGGACTTCCCTCACGTAGGCTACGACCAGAACGGTGATGAGGCACAGTCTGCAATTACAATTATGGACTATCAGGGCAGAATTGCCGCAATAGTCGGCGGTTGTGATAAGAAAACAACAAACCGAGCCTTTAACAGAGCAACTGATGAAATGGCAAAAAGACAGCCCGGTTCATCAATCAAGCCTCTTTCAGTTTATGCTCCCGCCTTTGACCTTGGTATTATAAAGGACGGTAACACCGTAATTCTTGACAAGGCTATTAAGGTTAACGGTCAGGATTGGCCTCAGAACTATGAGGGTGACCACGGCTCCGAAAAATACGTATCAGTAAACGAGGCAGTAGGTAGGTCTCTCAATACCGTTCCTGCGAGAATGATTGACGAGATGCTTCATCTTGACACCTGCTACTCTTACGTAAACAATAAGTTCCACCTTAACCTTACACCCTCAGACATGACCCTCAGCGGTATGGCCTGCGGCGGTACACATACAGGTGTTACTACTCTTGAAATGGCAGCAGCCTATGCAGTGTTCGGTAACGGCGGACGTTACTTTGAGCCCTACAGCTACTATAAGGTAACAGACAGAAACGGCAACGTTATACTTGAAAACGGTGCATCTGCTCCCGAGCAGGCTATCTCAGAGGAGGCCGCTCAGAATATGCTTGCTGTACTCAAGAATGTTACAACAGCCTCCTACGGTACCGGCTACGGTGCTCAGGTACCCGGCTTTGAAACCTTCTCAAAATCAGGTACAACCTCTGATAATTACGACAAGTGGTTCTGTGCAGGTACACCCTATTATGTAACTGCTATCTGGTTCGGCTTCGATTATAATGCCGACACAAGCTTTGCAAGAGGTAAAACAATTTTCTCAACAGTCTTTGATGCAATTCACGAGAATCTTGAAAGCAAGTACTTCTATGAGGTCAAGGACGAAACTGACAGCTACATTGAGTCACTCAATGCAGAATAAGGGTGAGTAATATGGTAATACTTTCAGTAGACTACGGCGACGCAAGAACAGGCATAGCCGTTTGCGACAGAATGCAGATGCTGGCTTCACCCGTAACTGTTATAAATCAGAGCTACGAGCCTAAGCTTATAGCCGAGATAAAGGCCCTTTGCGAAAAGAAGGGTGCAGAAAAAATAGTTGTGGGTCTTCCTAAAAACATGGACGGAAGCCAGGGCGAAAGAGCTCAGAAGTGTAAGGCCTTTGCCGAAAAGCTTCAGCAGGAGACAGGCATTATCACCGAAATGCAGGACGAGCGCCTTACAACGGTTTCTGCCCACAGAGCCCTTAATGTTACCAATGTTACAGGTAAAAAGCGCAAGGAAATCGTTGATGCAGTTTCCGCTGTTATGATTCTTGAGGACTACCTTGCGGCGCATAAATAAACAGCTTAAAATTCCCGTTCTGACACAAAAAGTCAGGGCGGGAAAAATTTTGTAAAAAAGCGAAAAAAGTTTCAAAAAAGGTATTGACAAGCGTAGTATATGTGTGTATAATATGCCTTGTTCGTTGCGGAATTGTGTAAGGGTAGCACAGCAGACTCTGACTCTGTTTGTCTGGGTTCGAATCCTAGTTCCGCAGCCATAATTAACGCCTAAAAAGGCAACAAACCTTGAAACCCCTTGATTTAACAAGGGGTTTCAGTGTTTTTATGACTCAAAAATAGTGTTTCGTTTTATGGCAACAAAATAACTGTTTTTGAGGCCTGTGGG
>JBGVGP010000308.1:0-10786 GCA_045121735.1 Acutalibacteraceae bacterium | reverse complement strand
ATCATATCATTACAATGTACAGCTTAACGCAGAAGAGAGAATGCTTGAGCTTGAGGGAAAAGGCATTGAAATTATGGTTATTTCAAAGTATAATTATGCCGACTTCCCGCTTTCAGCTGATGCTGCTCAGCAGTCTGACGGTACAGCTGCAACAGTAGCAACCTCATTTGGCGCAACAGTTGCTGATTTTGGCTCAACTCTCAGTGACAGTTACATCAAAGCAATGGATAAAAATGCTATCAGATATCTTTCTGATGATAAGATGATTGATGCTTCAACCTGTGTATTTCCCAATACTACATGGTTTATTAAAAATTGTTATCACTCTGTATTTCCAAGCTGTGTTGATAAACTTATAGATGCTTTTATTACAGGCGATGGCATGACAATTGACACTTATGAGCAGTATTCACAGTATCTTAAATATGACAGTGAAAGCGATACGCTTTCAAAGGTTACAGGTCTGGATGCCGGAGATGTTTTTGACAGGGACTCATTAGAATCAAAGACAAATGTATTTATCAAAATGCTTATGATGATTCTTAATATTTTCAAAAAGATTTTTGGAGAGGGCATTCAGCTTCCCTCAATAGGTGCATAACTCGCAGTGCACAACACTTATTAAACTAACAATATATTTTAAATCACCGATATGCACAGTCATATTGGTGATTTTTTATGACAGCGTGAAATAATGTAAAAACAACTTGCCTGTTTTACTTGATTTCGATTGCCTTAAATGCTATAATTATGGTGTATATGTCTGTATATTTTTATCAGATAATGCAAAAAGAAAGGATGATGAAGAG
Organism: Acutalibacteraceae bacterium; assembly: GCA_045121735.1. GTDB lineage: Bacteria > Bacillota > Clostridia > Oscillospirales > Acutalibacteraceae > UBA6857. The sequence goes on along the minus strand of JBGVGP010000308.1, from coordinate 9,977 downwards.
ATGAAAAAGAACATTGCTAAACGTTTGATTGCATTCTTCCTCACACTGTTGATGGTTTTCTCCTCAGTTCCCGCAAATGTGTTTGCGCTGGAGCTTGAAGACTTAATCAGCAAGATGAGCACACAGGAATATGAATTACAGGAAAATGTTGCACAGATTTCTGAATCAAGCCCTGAGGGAACGGGTGTAGCCTCTGCAGAGGCTCTCGAACAGGCTCTCAGTACCGATGTATCCAAAATATACATCACAGCTGATTTTGAGCTTGACCGTACCTTCTATATCACACGTGATGTAACAATATACAGTGTTGACAAGCATACTATTACAAGAAAGGCAGATTTTGCAGGTGACATATTCGTTATCGGTGAGGCTGCTGACGGTACAGTATGTTCAGAAAAGGTTACTCTCACTGTAGGTACTGCAGACTCACAGAACAGTGATGTGCTTGTTATTGACGGTAACAAGGAGAATATGGCAGTTATCGTAACAGGTACAGTGTTCTTCGTTTGCAAGAACGGACAGGTTGACCTTCATCCCGATCTTACTGTAAAAAATTGTGAAAAGAAGGGCAATGAACGTGCTCTTGATAAGACAAAGTACACTCTTTGTAACGACCGTACTGTTATCGGCGGTGCTGTTGCAATTGTTGTTGAAGCTCCTAACGGTGCAACAGATGTTACCGACGGTACCTTAAACATCTATGGCGGTAAATATCTTGATAACGGAGTTGCTTCATCGGGTGTTTACGGTGGTGCCTTCTTTAACCATGGTGTTATTAATGTTTATGACGGTGTTTTTAAGGGCGGTTACGCTACAAGAGCAGGTGCTTTTTACAATTACCGTAGAATGAATATCTATAAAGCAGAGATTTCAGATAATACTGCCAGCTCAATGGGTGGTGCTATATATCTCCCTGCAAGCAGCGCTGCCGACCTTTATATAGGCGGTGATTCAAAAACAGATGATGCTCAGGTTGTTTTTAAGAACAACAGCTCAAAAACCGCCGGTTCAATTTCAACATCGGGTACATTAGTAATCCGTAATACCCGTTTTGAAGGTAACAACGCAACTGCAGGCGGCGGTGCAGTTTACGGTACAGGCTCTTATTGCAGTGTTGATGTTTACGATAGTAGCTTTACCGGAAATGCTTCAGGTACAATCGGTGGTGCTATCAGCCTTACAAGTCCTGTAAATATAAAAGTAACAGATTCAGCTTTCGATAATAACTCATCTACAGAGGCAGGCGGTGCTGTGTATACACTCGGTTCTGTAGCTGATTTTAAAAATGTAAGCTTCAAGGGGAACAGCGCAGGAACAAGTGGCGGTGCGTTGTATCTTCCAAAGCATGTAAAAGCAACAGTTACAGGTTCTGATTTTACCAAAAACTCATCAACTGCAAGCGGTGGAGCTATTTATGCACTTGGCGCAACTGCCGAGTTTAACGATGTAAGCTTTACTGAAAACAGTGCAGGCGGCAGCGGCGGTGTTATATATATGGGTAAAGACACCGAATCCACTGTTGATGAAAACGGTGAGAGCATTACTGTTGATGTTCCTTCAAGTGTTTCAATGGTAAAGGTTACTGCAACAAAAAACAGCGCTGTATCAAATGGTGGTGTTATTTACAGCGGTAAGGCTAACCTTGTAATGTACAACAGCACAATTAAAGAAAACACTGCAAAAGCAGGTAGTGCATTTTATTTCAGTGCCTCTGCTGAAGGTGAAATCTATAACACCGTTATTGAGAAAAATGCATGTCTTGAAACAAACACAAGCAATGCAGGTGCATTATTTGTATACACCGGTGGTACAAAGATAACTCTTCACAGCTGCACAATTAAGGATAATACATCAAAAGGTCTTGGCGGCGGTATTTTTGCATCAAACAAGAGTCTTATTGATCTTTATAACATTAAAGCATCAGGTAACAGCGCTGCAAAGGGTGGATTTATATATATAACTACCACAGATACACATATAAAAGCAGTCGGTCTTACTGTTGCCGATAATACTGCAAGCAGTGGTCCTATTCTTTTCAGTAACAGCGCAGGTGCTAAATTCTCAATTAACAAGGCCCTTTATATTGATGAGAATGTTACTCCCGGAACAGAGCTTGATGATGCATATTGGGCATCCGCTTTATACTATCCTTCAGGCAAGGGTCTTAAGGTAGTACCGATTGACGCTGAAATTCCTCCTTACGCAGAGCCCGGTAACGAAAGTGCAGGCGATATGACAGACGCTACTGATGTTTCAAGCGCCGATGAGCTTGCAGCGGCTCTTGCAGCAGGTAAGGCTCATATCCGTATCATTAATGACTTCAAGCTCGACCGTACCTTTACAGTCAACAAGAATACAGTAATCTTCTCAACAAAGGCTCATACCCTTAAAAGAGATGAAAATTTCGGTGGTATCATTTTTGATGTAGTTCCCGAATCAGCTGATAAAACAGTTACATTCACTCTCGGTAATAAAATTTCCGAAACTGAAAATCTTCTTGTTATCGACGGTAATAAGGACGGAATGAAGGTTGAAGTAACAGGTGCTGTTATCAATGTTCAGCAAGGCGCAAAGTCAGAGCTTTACAAGAACATTACTCTTACTATGAACGGTATTTCTCCTATAGCCGTTATGGGTGAAATTACAGTTAACGGTGGTACTTTTACCGGTAATACAGCTGCTGTTATTTATTGCGAAGGCAAAGCTGAAATCAAAGGTGGTAGCTTTAAGTCAAATACATCAGCTTCCAACGGCGGTGCAATTTACAACAAGGGTACTCTTGCTGTGACAGGCGGCACGTTTACTTCAAATACTGCTGTAAACGGTGGTGCAATTTATAACGAGGGCACACTTAGCATAAGCGGTGCAACCTTCTCCTCAAATAAAGCAACTGAAAACGGTGGTGCTGTTGCAACAGTTAAAGCAGCTTCCGTAAGCGGTGCTACCTTCACCTCAAACAAGGCAACCGGAAACGGTGGTGCTGTTCATGCTTTATGTCCGGATGAAGGTGGAATGACGGTCGACATTACCTCAACAAGCTTCAATAAAAACTCTGCTGTAAAGGGTGGCGCAATCAGTGCAGAAAAAACTATTCTTGTAGTTAATGCACAGTTCCAGTCAAACAGCGCAACAAACGGCGGTTCAGTATATCTCTTCTCCGGCTGTACTGCAGATTTCTCAGGCTCAACAGTGATTTCATCCTCCTCAAAGGAGACAGGTGGCTTCCTTTACAGCTTGGGTTCAGCCGTAAGCTTCCTTAACTGCAGCATTGAGTCATCAAGCTCAGTTAAGTCAGGCGGTGCCCTTTATATCGGTACCGGAAGCTCACTTGATGTAGTTTCATCACAGTTTAAAAACACTTCAGCACAGCTCAACGGCGGTGCAATCTGTGTAGCAGCAGATACAGAATTCATAAAATTTGACACTGTTGAGTTTCTTGGTAACAGTGCTGTTAACGGCGGTGCTATTTACAGCCTGAGCAACGGTCTTTTTGAAATAATTTACAGTAGCTTTACAGCTTGTAGCGCAGAAAACGGTGGTGCAATCTATTCTGATAGCGGTGAGATTAGCTTTACCTCTGTAAGCTTTAACTCTAATATGGCGCAGGATAACGGCGGTGCCGCTTTGTTAAAGGGCAGTACAAAGGGTAGCCTTACCAGTGTTGTTGCAGACAACAACATAGCTGAAAAATCAGGCGCAGCCCTCTTCCTTGAGGATGCATACCTTGTTATTATTAACAGTGAATTCAGAAGCAATAGTGCTACTAAAAACGGTGGTGCTATTTCTGCTGAGGGTGATGCAGTGCTTGATTGTATGAACACTGTATTTGACAGTAACTCAGCAGCTAATAACGGCGGTGCTGTAAACGTTACAACCGACGGTACTATAGTTAAGTTCAGCGATTCCACATTTAATTCCAATGAATCAGAGCAAAACGGCGGTGCATTCTTTGTGGGTGCAGGCAGCTTGGTTGAGCTTTACAATATCACAGCTTCAAACAATAAAGCCAACTACGGCGCAGTGCTTTATATCACAGGTCGCTATAGTGAGGTAGCTGTAAGCGGTCTTACCGTTACAGGTAATCAGGCAGTAACTAACGGTTACATTATTTACGGCAATTCTTCAAAATCACTCCTCAAGCTTGATAAAGCAACTTATGCTGATACTGATGTGCAGTCTGCATTGGATAAAGCTTATTGGGCAAAGGCTATTGTAGGTACAGTAAATCTTGAAGAAGTTACAATGCCTGCTCCCAGCTATTCAAAGGATACAGTTAACGTTTCAACTGCAATAGAGCTTGAAAATGCTATTAATAAGAACAAGAAAAATATCTGTATCATAAAAGACTTTGCAATCGACAGAACATTCTACATTAAGTCTGATGTTACAATCTACACAAAAGAGCCTCATACACTTACACGTGCGGCCAACTTCGGCGGTGATTTCTTCGTAATAGGTGAAACCTCAAGTGGCAGAAAGGCATATTTTGACAGCAGAGTTGTAAGACTTACAATCGGTCATCCTCAGTCAAAGGAAGAAAATCTTCTTACCATTGACGGTAATAAGGATAATATGAAAAAACAGGTTGACGGTTCAATTTTCTTCGTAGCCTACGGTGCGTACCTTGATATTTACGATAATGTAACTGTTAAAAACTGTTATAAGCAGGGCAATGTAAGAGCTCACGGTACAGGCTACAGGCTTTCACGTCCTAACCGTATAGGCGGTTCTGTTGCAATTATTGCAAACGGTATGCTTACAGTACACGGCGGTAATTTCTTAAACAACCGTGTAAATGATGAGAACACATCAACAGAAGAGGGCAGAAACAGCTCAATCGGCGGTGTATTCTACAACAACGGCGACCTTAATATCCGTAACGGTAATTTTGAAGGAAATCAGGCTGCAAGAGGCGGTATCGTTTATAACTATAAGGTTGTAAGAATTATTGCAGGTACCTTCAGAAAAAATGCTGCAACAAGCTATTCTGCTATTTATTACTCACCCAGCTCAGCCGGTATACACTTCTATATGGGTAATACCGACAAGGACGGTGAAAAGCTTCTTTTCAAGAGCAATAAATCAAAAAACAGCGGTTGTATTGCAACCTCATCACATTTCAGCTCAATTATTTGCTTAGGTAATACCTCGTTCAAAAATAATACAGTTACCTCAGGCAACGGTGGTGTAATCAGCACAACAAGTACACTCACTTTAAAAAATGCTGAATTTATAGGAAACAAGTCAAGCGGTTACGGTGGCGCTGTTTATCTGTCAAGAAGTAACAATAACAGACCTACACGTATCTGCACTATTGAGGGCTGTTACTTTGAAGGTAACCAGGCAAAATACGGTGGTGCTGTAGCTACTTATTCAAGTGCGGTTACAGATTATGGTCTCGGACCTATTTGTGTGATTAAAGATTCCACCTTTACAGAAAACCTTTCAACAACATCAGGTGGTGCCGTATATACAGACAGGCTTACTAACTTAACTGTTGAAAACTCTACATTTGAAAACAATAAATCAAACGGTGAAGCAGGTGCTATGTATTTCATCGGTAAATCAAATGTAACTCTTAAGAACAACAGCTTTGTCAAGAATATAGCAACCTCTCACGGCGGTGCTATTTCTGCAAGAAGTGCAGTTGTCAGCTCAACAAATGATATCTTCAGCGAAAACACTGCAAAGAGCAACGGTGGTGCAATGTATGTTGCATACAGCAGCGCACAGGATATCAATACACACTTAACAATGGATGGCACAAGCTTCATCAAAAATACAGGCTCAAACGGTGGTGCTATTTACGCTACAAGAAGAGCTATTGAAGAAAATGCTGTTCTTATCAATGCTAAAGATGCGCTGTTTGAAGAAAATACTTCAAAATCAGCAGGTGGTGCAATTCTTCTTACAGCCGGTATCAAAACTTATTTCTATAACACAACCTTTAATAAAAACACCTCCGGTACAAACGGCGGTGCTGTAAGCGTTGGCAGTAAGAGCCTCTTTGAAGGCGATAAGATAACCTTTACAGGCAACAGTGGTGTAAGTGGCGGTGCCGTAACACTTGGCGGTGCTTCAACGGCTCTTCTTAACGATGTAACTGCAGCTGAAAACAAGGCTTCAAGCAACGGTGGCTTTGCTTATAACGAAGGTGCTGTATTAAAGCTTCATAACAGCTCAATCAAAAACAACACTGCGAATGCAGGTAGCGCTATGTATTTCTATACATCAGCAGAGGGTGGTGTGTATAACACCTTAATCGACGGAAACAGCTGTAAGGAAGGTAATACAAGTAACGCCGGTGCACTTATGATTTATACCGACGGTACAAAGGTAACCCTTAACGGATGTACTATCAGCAACAATACATCTAACGGTCTCGGCGGCGGTATTCTCATTTCAGGTAACAGCCTTCTTGATCTTTATAATATCACCGCAACAGGCAACAGTGCTTCAAAGGGTGGCTTTATGTATGAAACCACTGCAGGTACCGTTGTTGAATCAGTAGGTCTTACTGTTTCAGGTAATAGTGCTGCTGTAGGCGGTCCTATCATTTGGGGTAATACATCAAATGCAACTCTTAATATTGACAAGTCAAAATATAAGGATAATAACAACGATATTAGTCAGGACGGCTATTGGGCATATGCAATTGAAAATAAGCTTGGTGTAAAAGATATCAGCAAGGATATTCCTGCACCTGAAGCATATACAAGCAAGCAGAAGGAGGTTAAGCCTGCTGCTCAGAAAAAACCTGTTTCTGTTGAGGATGTATTCTCACTTGCAAAAAGCTCAAGTGACGCCGATATTAACTCAGATTATAATAAGCTCAAGAAGCTTGATAACAGCTCAAACTTTATGAGCCGCTCAACAAAGGATTATAAAAACATCAACGGTAAAACCGTAACAGTTGACACCTTTGTTTATCCTACAAAGAGCAAGTCCGATAACGGTCAGGTAGGTCTCGGTCTTCTTATTTATCAGTCACTGCTTTATAAAAAGGCTAACCCCAAGGAAGAAGTGTATATTGATGTTTCTTCATACCGTTTCTCCGTTCAGGCCGGTGTTAACATTAACCGTAACAGCCGTTACTTCGGTTATATGAGAAATCTTGTAGGCATTAACTATGATAAATACGGTTTTGTTCGTATATCATACCTTCTTATTACCGCTGCCAAAATGGGTATTCATGTTAATGTTATAGGTCAGATTGACGGCTATCCTATTTCATCATCAAATCCCAATTTCTATGAGTATTTCTCACAGCAGCTTTCTGATCCTTGTGATCCTAAGTATGCCAACGGCAAGGTGATAGGCGATTATCTTGATTTTAATCAGTGCTATTGGACCCTTGCAGGTAAGGGCGGTACAGATATGATGCACAATAAGATGTGTGCTGTATCTCACTACCTTGATATGAACGGCGTAGCGCACAAAAATGCAATATGGTGCTCAAGCTCAAACCTTGACGGTATTAAGGCTGACGGTCAGAATGCAAACTGGAAGCTTCAGACAGCGCTTATTATCACTAACCACGATGAGATGTACCGTGTAGCAACCAATTACCTCAGACTTATTGCAAGTCTTTGCGGACAGGAAGAGATTATTGAATTCCAGGATCTTGTAAACAGGCGCTCAACCGAACAGATTGACTTAATCAATGCGGGCAGAGCAAAGGAAATACCTGCTGACGAGCAGCTTGTTTATCTCGGCACATCGAAGGATGATACCTTTGAGCTTTACTTCACACCCTTCGGCGGAAGCCATGTAGCATGGGATGAGGTTTATAATCCTTACTGTAAGTATCTTCGTGAAATGTATGAGTCAGAGGATTATATAATCTTCGCTTATAACGCTGCTGAATACACTGGTAAATTCGTTCTCGGTCAGCAAATTGAAGGTATTATAATTGAGGCATTCCATAAGAACAGAAATGTCAAGAATAAGATTTATTCATATATGGAAAACTTTGATTCTACAACCTTTGATGACCTTGTGGTAGGTAAGGATATCGGCTATAAGTCATTCTTCGAACGACCCTTTGGTAAGGTTCATAATAAGGATATGCAGATGTCCTATGTGAAGGATGGTAAGAGATATTTCGTAACACTTCAAAACTCGCTCAATTTCCACAGCGGTTCAATGTCATATCAGTCAAACTATTTGATAGTTATTAAGGATAAGAGCTGTGCAGAAGACACCGTATTCTCAACAATTGCAAGATATTCAACTACAGGCGGTATCGCTGACCACGTTTATAAAGAAGTTGTTGAAAAAGCAACATCTAAAAAAGACGGCTCAATTTATAAACAGTGTATTTACTGCGGCGATAAGATTGTAACAGGCAAAACACACTATCCCTCAAGCAAGTGGATTGTTGATAAGGAAGCAACAACTACCGAAAACGGCGTTCGCCATAAGAACTGTAAGCACTGCGGAGACATTGCCGTTACTGAAGAGATTGCACGTCTTGCAGTAAGCGTAAATGTAGATACACTTAAGGGTAAAAGCTTTACATCTTCAACGTCTTCACTTATAAGCGTTGATACAACAAGCGCACCTCTTACAATTGAGGCGAGAATCCGTGTTCCCAAGAGCCAGAGTGCAAGGGCAGGTACAATCGTAGGTAACTATGGCGTGAAATCAGGTGATGTGATTAATCTTGAGGTTTATGAAAACGGTAAGATTAAGCTTTATCTCAAAAAATCCTCGAAGACATTCACTTATACCTTTAAAAAGGACATCCGTTCCGATGAGGCTGTAGATATCGCTGTGGTATTGTCCTCTGATAAGGCAGTGCTTTATGTTAACGGTGAAAAGACTGAAACCGCTAAGCTTAAGGTATCTGTTCCCAAAACTGTATCACAGCTTAAAATTGGCGGTGACAACAGAAGCAAGAATACCAACTACTTCAAGGGTAAGCTTTATTCAGTACACCTTTACAGCGATGCAAGAAGCTCAAGTGAGCTTAAAAAGGACAGACTTTATGTAAGCTCTGAAGCAAGCAAGCTTATTTACTCTGCTTATTATAGTGATAAGAGTGCTGCAACAGATGTTTCAACAGCAAGCCGTGATTCAATGAAGTTCAGTGCTAAAACGCTCAATAAGCTTAATAAAGCACTCAGCTCAACACCCAAAACTATCGAAGCAACAATTCAGTTGTCCAAGTCAGTTAAGAGAGAGGGTGGCGTTATCTTCGGTAACTACAATAAGAGCTATTCAGCTCCCTTTAACCTTGAAATTTATACAAAGGGTAGAGTAAGGCTCTATTTCAAGAACGGCAAAAAGACTGTTTCACATGTCTTTAAAACAGATATCAGATCAGACAGTGCCGTAAATATCGCGGTAACAATTTCAGGTAAAACAGCTATCCTTTATGTCGACGGCGTTAAGAAGGAAACAGCAAAGCTTAAGGCTTCATTACCTGCAGCAACCAAGAACTTCTGTGTCGGCGGCGATAACAGAAGCAAGAACTCAAACTACTTCAAGGGTAAGCTTTACAGCCTGCATGTCTTCAGTGATGTAAGATCAGCAAGTGAAATCAAGAACGATATGATTGCTGTAGCAAATGATGCAGATAAGCTTATGTATTCAGCTTATGTTACATCCACAGGCGGTCAGAAGGCAGTTCTCAAGGGACAGACCTTCAGCAAGAGTGTAAAATATGCTCTTCCCACCTATAAGAAGACACCTCATACAATTGAGGCAACTGTTCAGCTTTCCAAAAATGTCAAGAAGGAAGCCGGTGTAATCGTTGGTAGCTACGACGGAAAGAGCGGCAATTATCTCAACCTTTCAGTTGCAGAAAACGGTAAGCTCAAGCTTTCCTTCAAGAACGGCAAAACAACCGTAAGCAAGACCTTCAAATATGACATCAGAACAAAGAGTGCTCCCGTAAATCTTGCTGTTACAATCAAGGATAAGACAGCTACTCTTTATATAAACGGTGTTAAGAAGGAAGCAGTTAAGCTTTC
>JBGVGP010000307.1:0-1999 GCA_045121735.1 Acutalibacteraceae bacterium | reverse complement strand
AAGAATCATAGGACTCCTCTTTGTCCTTTCATACATAAGCTTTGAAACGTCATCACGCACACGGCTTTTGATTGTGCCCCAATCAGTGATATTTCTGTCAAGGCAACGCATAATTGCGTTATATGCAGTGCTTTTAGCCTCATCAATAAGAGCCTCGTTTTCTTTTACAAACACAAAGCCTCTTGAAACAATATCGGGACCCGATATAAGCTCACCGGAAACACTGTCAACGTTTGCAACGACAATGATTATACCGTCCTCGGCAAGGTGCTTTCTGTCACGAAGAACAACCGAGCCGACGTCACCAACGCCATAGCCGTCAACAAAAACTCTGCCTGCAGGCACATTTCCTGCCTTTTTTATCTCCTTTTCGGAAACCTGAAGAAGCACACCGTTATCGGCAATGGCAATGTTTTCTGAGGGAATGCCAACCGATTCGGCAAGCTCTGCGTGCTTGAGAAGATGCTTCTGCTCACCGTGAACAGGAATAAAATACTGAGGCTTAACGATGCCGAGCATAAGCTTAAGCTCTTCACGGCAGGCGTGACCTGAAACGTGCACATCGTACATCTTTTCGTAAACAACCTCAGCACCGAGCTTCATAAGCTCATTAACTACCCTGCTGACTGTTTTTTCGTTGCCGGGAATAGGAGTTGCAGAAATAATAACATAATCGTTAGGTCCTACAAAAACCTTACGGTGGTCAGAAAACGCCATTCTTGTAAGCGCAGACATAGGCTCACCCTGGCTGCCTGTTGTAATAAGTACAATTTCGTGGTCGGAATAGCGGTTAATCATATCAAGCTTAACAAGAATACCCTCGGGCACCTTGAGATAGCCGAGCTCGGAAGCAACAGCGACTACGTTTTCGAGACTTCTGCCCGAAAGTGCAACCTTTCTGCCAAGCTCTGATGCTACATTGATAATCTGCTGTACCCTATGAATATTTGAAGCAAAGGTAGCAACTATAATGCGTCTTTTTTCTGCCTTTCTGAAAAGCAGCTCAAAGGATGCACCAACCTTACTCTCGCTTTCGGTGTAGCCGTGTCTTTCGGCGTTTGTGGAGTCAGCCATCATACAAAGCACACCCTCCTTGCCAAGCTCGGCAAAGCGTGCAAGGTCAATCATACCTCCGTCAATGGGGGTTGTATCAATTTTAAAGTCACCGGTATGAACAATTGTACCGCCGTCACACTTGATAGCAAAGCCGACTGCATCAGGAATTGAATGATTTACGTGAATGAACTCTACTGAAAATTCACCGATTTTTACACTGTCACCTGCCTTAACAACATTAAGCTTCGCACTGCCGAGAAGACCGTGCTCCTTAAGCTTACCTTCAATAAGACCGTTGGTAAGTCTTGTGCTGTAAACAGGAATATTAACCTTTTTAAGAAGATATGCAAGTGAACCGATATGGTCCTCGTGACCGTGAGTTATGCATATACCCTTGATTTTATCAGCATTTTTTTCAAGGTATGAAAAATCAGGGATAACAAGGTCGATGCCGGGCATATCCTCATCGGGGAAGGCAAGACCGCTGTCGACTAAAAGAATATCGTCCTTGTACTGAAACAGGGTTATGTTTTTGCCTACCTCATTAAGACCGCCGAGAAAAGCTATTTTAATCGGCTCGGCCTTTTTCTTTTTGGCGCCGTGCTTTTTAACCTTATCGTTTGAAGAAGAATTCTTTTTCTGCTGTGTAACCTGAGGCTTACGGTTATTCTTATTCTGAGCTTTTACAGATGTCTGTTTTTTTGACTGCTGTTTTTTATTATTTTGAGCTGATTTGTTTTTCTTCTTGTCCGATGCTGATGTTTTCTTTTCGTTTGAGTTTACATCCTTTTTTACCTGAGCATTTTTCTGTTGTGACTTTTTAACTTTTTTTGAGTCATTTTGTTTGTTTTCGCTCATTTTATTACTAAACACTCCTTTACTGTAGATTTTTATATTTCCGTTTAATAATTGTAAAGACAAAATTTACCCATAATAATGGTAT
>JBGVGP010000306.1:0-8491 GCA_045121735.1 Acutalibacteraceae bacterium | reverse complement strand
AAAATGCTTACGGATATACTGCCGGCTCATCACAAGGCAATGGTATTGGATATGCGCCAGATAGTCCGGAGCAAAATCCTTTTCCCAATCAAAGGGGATATACAAGCCTTCCACAATGAGATTCTGCTTGTTTTCTATTGCGGTTTTAATCATCTCGCGGACTATTGGCCAAAGATATGCAGTTAATTTATCGTCATCCATCGGGGTAAGGTCTGTGTTGCCGCTACGGATAAGTCCCATTTTCAGATGGTCTATTGACAAATAAGGGTATTTGTATTTTTCAAGCAGTCTTTGTGAAAGCGCCGTTTTTCCTGTGTGGGAAGCGCCTGTAATTAAAATAATCATTTTTATCACCACTGTAATGTAATATATCTTGATTTTATCACAACTATAATTCAAATGCAAATATTAAAGCCACGGAAATAAATCCGTGGCCTGTTTTTTTAAGTAAGCAAAAAGCATTATTTGTACATATCGGGTCTTTCAAAGGAAAGCTTACCCATTTTACCGCCACGGTACTCATCAAGAAGCATTATAGACGCTCTTTCGGTATTGATTTCACCGCCACGGATAAGCATACCTCTTTCTCTTCCGATTTCTTCAAGAATTTCCCAGGGCATAGCCTCGTGGATGTCTTCAATATTCTTAAGCTTAAAGCGGCTTAAAAGCTTATCCTCGTAGCCGTTTACAAGGGCTTCTATAAGACGGACAGCCATTGTTTCACTATCCATTACCTCGTCTTTAACAGAGCCGATAAAAGCAAGTCTGTCGCCGACAACTACATCATCAAATTTTGGCCAGAGAACACCGGGAGTGTCAAGCAATTCAATACCGTTGCCGATAGCAAACCACTGATTGCTTCTTGTAACACCGGGCTTATCGGCTACCTTGGCACGGTTTTTACCTGCCATTCGGTTAATAAATGAGGATTTGCCTGTATTAGGTATACCTACAACCATCATACGAAGAGCCTTACCGCCCATTCCCTTGGCTTCGTTCTTCTTTATTGTTTCGGCAAGAACGTGCTTTACGGCTGTATGGTAAGCATTGAGGCCCTTGCCTGTTCTGCAGTCAACGGCAATTGCATACTGACCCTTGCCTTTAAAGTATTCTATCCACTGTCTTGTTACATTATCGTCTGCAACATCACATTTATTCAAAAGCACAATTCTCGGCTTTTTGCCCGTAAGCTCATCAAGCTCGGGATTACGTGATGACATAGGAATTCTTGCATCAAGCAGCTCCGTAACACCGTCAACAAGGCTGAGGCTTTCTTTTATAAGTCGTCTCGTTTTTGCCATATGGCCCGGAAACCACTGTACCGTCTGCTTCTGACTGTCAGCCATAATGTACACTCCTTTCAAAAGAAAAAGGGCAGAATTCTGCCCTTATTAAATCAGTTAACCTTCCATTCGGAAACAGGGTTAAAGCGCATTGCACCTGTATTTTCATCAATAGAGAAGGGCTTATATTTCGCAACACCGAGGATATAGTCCTCATGAATAAAGCCGATTTTTTCCGAACGGCTGTCGGTTGAGCCCTGACGGTTATCACCCATAACAAAAACGTGATTTTCAGGCACTGTTACGGGGAATATTACACCCTCGCTGTTGATGGTAGGGTTATTTATATAAGGCTCATTAAGAACAACTCCGTCAACAGATACCTCACCTGTGCGGAAGTTAATATCAACGACCTGATTTTCTGTTGCAATAATTCTTTTAACAATAGGCTTTTCAAAAGCATTCGGCTGAGTTACAATTACAACCTGGCCGTAAGAAGGCTCCTTATCAAAAGCCGAAACTATAAGATAATCCATATGCTGAAGTGTGGGCACCATTGATGTGCCCTCTACGCCTACTACTCTGAACACAAAAGTAAAAATAAGCATAATAGTAACAACGGCAGTTGCAAGCACCGATGCCATATCATACACATTAAGTAATATTTTTTCCCTGAAGGTAAGCTCTGAAGCTTGTTTTTTAGCTAAATCCTTGGTCATACGAGCCATCCTTTCTGTTAGGTTAGTTTTGAAGTGAAAAACAAAAGGAAGGGTTTCCCCTTCCTTCCATTTGCGTGTTTATCAGCCGAGCTTTTCCTTAACCTTAGCTGACTTACCAACTCTGTCACGAAGGTAGTAGAGCTTGCTTCTGCGAACTTTACCGTTTCTGACGAGTTCAACCTTTGCAACGTTGGGTGAGTGTACGGGGAATACCCTTTCAACACCGCAGCCGTATGCTACACGACGAACTGTGAAGGTTGATGAGATGCCGCTGCCCTTCTTAGCGATAACTGTACCTTCGAAAACCTGGATTCTTTCTCTTTCGCCTTCACGGATTTTAACGTGAACACGAACAGTGCTACCAACGTTGATTACGGGTACTTCTGCCTTAAGGCTTGCGTCTGAGATGAGTTTGAGTGCGTCCATTTTTAATCCTCCTAAATTCTGCCACGTTCGTTACGGAATAACTCCGAAAGAGGACCGCTTGCGTTATGTCTGACTGAATTCAGTCGCACCTGTTACACAAATGCTCAAGTATTTTATCACAAGAGGGAATAAAAAGCAAGTCTTTTTTGAAATTTTTTATCTGAAATTTTCCATATCTGCTTTCATAAGTCTTTTTCTTACAACAAATGTTGCTATATCGCCGCCTGCCTGCTTTTCAATTTCATCTGAAAGCAAGGTGGGATTGATATTTGTTGTGCTGCCTGCCGGGAAAACAACCGTAAGCTTCACACGGTTAGCAGATGAGGAAAGCGTGCTTTCCTTAAGGAATTCAAGAAGGTTGATGTCCTTAAGCACCTTCTTCCTACCCTGCTTACCGAGCTTCTGAACAATAAGCTCGTCCTTTGAAAGCATATCCTCAATAAGAGCCTTGAGTGATTCTGCATTATCACAGTCAAAAAGCAGATCAAATTCACCGTAAGCTATTGTTTTGGGATCGTCAACGGGGTCATCAACACTTACAATTTCAATTCCCGGAGGCATTGCCCCCTTAAGAAGATTGTAAATATCTTCGTTTGTGCTATCCCCTTCTATGCGCATATCCATGCTTTCATAAAGGCTTTCCATACCAAGGGAAAGAGGAAGAGCAAAGGTGAGATAGGGATGAGGATTATAGCCCTCGGTATACCACAGAGGCACACCTGCGCGTCTTACGCTTCTTGTCATGGCTCTCATAAGGTCAAGATGGGAAACGTAACGGCTCATGCCCATTTTTTTAAACCATACTCTGACACATCGCATCGCATTTACCTCCGTTGAGCATATTTGTTCCGCAGCCTGCACACTTTATGCGGCAATGGGGTGTTGTTTCGTTTTCATAAGCCTTTTTGCTTTCGTTAATAAGGAACTGCTTTCTTATACCGTAGTCAAGGTGATCCCAGGGAAGAATTTCTTCATAGTCACGCTTTCTGCTTGTATAGAAAAGAGGATCCACACCACACTTTTCAAAGGCCTCAAGCCAAACATCGAAAAGGAAGCTATCGTCCCAGGAGTCAAACTTACAGCCGTGCTTCCATGCATATTCAACAACATCGCAGAGTCTTCTGTCGCCACGGGCAAAAACGCCCTCAAGGAAGCTGATGTTAACCTTATGATAGCTGACAGATACCTTTTTTGTTGTTACAGATGAAAGAAGATGATTCTGCTTACTGATAAGCTCATCCATAGTATCCTGTGCCTCCCACTGGAAGGGAGTAAAGGGCTTGGGTACAAAGGAAGCAACGCTGATGCTTACCTGTACGCCCTTACCCTTGGGCTTATCGGGATTTTTGTAAAACTCGTTTACAACCTTCTGTGCAAGCTCTGCAATGCCTGCAACATCGTCATAGGTTTCGGTAGGAAGACCGAGCATAAAGTAAAGCTTAACTGCTGTCCAGCCGCCTGAAAATGCCTGTCTTGCAGTGCTGAGCATTTCTTCCTCGGTAACATTTTTATTTATAGCGTCACGAAGTCTCTGTGTACCTGCCTCGGGAGCAAAGGTGAGACCGCTTCTTCTGACCTTTTTAAGGTGCTCCATAAGCTTTTCGGAGAAGTTATCAACACGAAGTGACGGCAACGCAATGTTTACCTTCTCTTTCTGAGTCCATGAAAGAAGCTTTTCCATAAGCTCCTCAAGACCTGTATAGTCACTTGTTGAAAGAGAGGAAAGTGAAATTTCATCGTAGCCTGTGCTTGCGCAAAGCTTGTAGCACTGGTCATTGATTACAGAGGGTGACTTTTCTCTTATGGGTCTGTAAAGGAAGCCCGCCTGACAGAAGCGGCAGCCACGGATACAGCCACGGAGAATTTCGTGAATAACTCTGTCGTGCACAACCTCAACAAAGGGAACAATAAACTTTTCAGGATAATGAACTGTGTCCAGGTCTGAAATTATTCTTTTTGTCACCTTTTCGGGAGCACCGTCCTTAGCAGCAATTGCCTTGATAGTGCCGTCCTCGTTATAGCTTATATCGTAAAGTGAGGGCACGTAAACGCCCTTTATCTGTGCCGCCCTTTTAAGAAGCTCTTTTTTGCAGACACCGTTTTTCTTACAGTCGATAATAAGGTCAAAAAGCTCGTTGCTCATTTCCTCGCCCTCACCGAGCATAAACATATCAAAAAAATCAGCAAGAGGCTCGGGGTTACAGGCACAGGGACCGCCACCGACAACAAGAGGATAGCTTTCATCACGGTCGGCTGCCTTTATAGGCATACCTGCAAGGTCAAGAAGATTAAGCACGTTTGTATAGCAAAGCTCATACTGTAAGGTAAAGCCGATAAGGTCAAAATCCTTGAGAGGGTCGCCGCTTTCGAGCGCATAAAGAGGGATGTTATTTTTGCGCATTTCCTTTTCCATATCGTGCCAGGGCGCAAAAACACGCTCACACCATACATCCTCTCTTGCATTGGCTGCGGAATAGAGAATCTTGATGCCAAGGTGTGACATACCTATTTCGTAGCTGTCAGGAAAGCAGAAGGCATAGCGAAGCTGTACCTTGCTTTTATCCTTAACCACACTGTTAAGCTCACCGCCTGTGTAACGTCCGGGCTTCTGGACAAGGGGGAGAATTTTTTGAACTTCTTTACTTATCATTATCTTACTCCTTCAAAGTAGTAATCAGAAAAATATATATGCTGACAGCTATCAAGCTGACATTTATACCGATAAAAATATTATATAATGCACAGCCTACGGCAACAAAAGCAGCCGTAAAAAGAGAAAGCGCCTTTAGGTACCTATACGCATCAGGCTTGTTATAAAGCACACATTCAAGGAATCTGCCAAAATCGAGCAGACCGACGGGAAGCATATTGAATGCACCGATAAAGCCGTTAACAAAAGCGAGCTTAAGACCGAAGCTGCTTTTAAAGGCGGCATACAAGAGCGTTCCGAAAGACAAGAGCAATAAATTAACAAGCACACCGCCAAGGGCAACTGCGGCTTCTTTTTTATAGCTTAAGGAAGCGCTGTTCTGCCTTTCAATTCGGATGCCGAAGGCACCGAAGCAGATAAGTGACGGAGGCTGATGAAATATAACAAGAAAAAATATATGCCCTGCCTCGTGCAAAAGTGAAGAAAGAAGAGATACAAGCACAGTTTCACTGTCGCAAAGAAGCAGCATCAGCATTACGACTGCAGCAAAGGGAAAGGTAACCGAAACCCTTGTTTTATGAATTATCAGCTGCATCTTCCAAAAGGGGCAAGGGGTCAACGCTCACATCCTTGATTCTTACCTCAAAATGTAGGTGAGGACCCGTTGAATAGCCCGTTGAGCCGACAAGAGCTATTGTATCTCCACGCTCTACCCTGTCGCCTTTTTTTACAAGAATTTCACTGCAGTGACAGTAAAAGGTTACGGTGTCGTTTCCGTGGTCAATAAAAACATATTTGCCCGAACGGCTGTCCTGTGAAACAGAAAGCACCTTGCCGTCGTTGGTGGCCCTTATTCTGTCGCCCTCATCAGCGCCTATATCTATACCCATATGATAATCGGAGCCCTCCGTTATCGGGTCTGTTCTTTCACCGTAATAAGAGGTGAATCTGCCCTCATACAAGGGAAAAAGGAGCTTTTCCTCTTTTTTATAGGAAAGCTTCAGCGGTACCGTTTTATTCTCTGTCGCAGCTGCAGATAAGCCTTCCGTAAGAGAAGACTCTTCAGAGGTATTACTTTGTGTAGCAGTCTGCCCGTCGGAAGACACGTCCGACTTCACGTCTGCCTCTTGCTTATAAGGCTCTACCCTGCTGCCGAAAACGGCAAAGGCTGAGCCTCCATTTGTAAAATAATCCTTTATACCCGAAACCGCTTTGTCCAATTCAAGACTGAAGAAATCCTCCTTAAGCAGCAAGCTGTAATATTCCTTAAGCTGTGGCTGAAATGCTGTACCTCTTACATAAAAGAAAACAAGCAGAATAAAAAAGCAGCACAAGGTCTGACTCAAGACAACAGGAAAATAATAGTCCTTTTTATCTTTTTTGTTTGCGTTGTTTTTTCGCTCATTCATATTATCACCCTGTAATAAATATGAAAAAGCGTGAAGAAAAATTACTTCCTGCTAATTATAACCTTAAAGGTGTATAATGTCAAAGATTTTTTACCCTTTTTCGCTTATTTTGTTGACTATTTTATTTGGTAATGTTATCATACTTTAAACAGTCGCTTTAAGGCGACTATATTATTGAAAGCGGAGGTTTAAAAATGTTTGAAAAATTGTTTTCAGATTTCAAGTCAGACGGATTTATGTATCTGATAATTCTTGCAGTTATCATTTTCGTCTGTGCACAGGCAGCCTTCTTCCTCAAGAAGGCATGGACAAGAGGTAAGGAGCTCGGTATCGGCACCGATAAGCTCAAGAACGCAGTAACATCAAGTGCTATGTTCTCCTTTGCACCTGCTATCGGTATTGCAGTAACTGTTATTTCTCTTTCAGTTGCTCTCGGTTATGTTCTTCCCTGGATAAGACTTACTGTTATCGGTGCAATTCAGTACGAAACAACAGCTGCTATTGCGGCACTTGAAGCAGCAGGCCTTACCGGCGGTATTTCATCACCCGTTACCGACCCCCAGATTTTTGCAGAAATTGCAATTGTTATGACAGTCGGTAGCTGCCTTCCCCTTATTCTTATCCCCATCGTGCTTAAGAAGATTCAGAAGGGCGTTTCAGACGTAGCATCAAAGAATTCAGCTTGGATGGATGTTATGACTGCTGCAGCCTTTATCGGTCTTATTGCTGCATTCATCGGCAGAGGCCTTGCAGGTACAGGCTCAAAGGACGGCGGCATCATCGGTGACGGTGCAGGTGTTCTTTCACTCACAGCTCTTATCTCCTCAATAGGCTTTATGCTTATATTCACACTTGTTAACAAAAAGCTCAAAAAAAACTGGATTGACGCTCTTGCAATGCCTCTTTCCATGGTTCTTGCAATGGTTGTAGTTGTGCTTGTAAATCAGTTTGCACCCGAGCTCGCAGCCATTGAGTGGCGTTATTAATGAAGGGAGGAAAAGAATATGAAAACTTACATGGATAAAGTTCATACCTGGGGTAGAATATGGATTATTGCTGCTCTGATTTTCTTCCTTAGCATCCCCGTTGCTATCTGTCTTCATTTTGGCGTAACACCGAGAATGGATGTTGTCGCTAAGGGTCTTGCTTCAATCGCATTCTTCTTTGCAACAGGTATTATTGAGGTTATTGCTTACTCCCCCATGCTTGGTGCAGCAGGTACATACCTTTCATTCGTTACAGGTAACATTATGAACCTTAAGATGCCCTGCGCTCTTAACGCTCTTGAAAACGCAAAGGTTAAGGCAAACACCGAGGAGGGTGAGGTTATCACCACAATTGCTATCTGCTCCTCAATAATTGTTACAACAATTGTAATTGCTGTTTTTGTTGTTATCTTCGCATTCAACCCCAAGTTCTCCGAAACAATGGCAAGCCCTGCTTTTGCTCCCGCATTCCAGCAGGTTACCTACACCATCTTCGGTTCACTTGCAGCTACATACTTTGTAAAGCACTGGAAGATTTCAATATTCCCCATCGCTGCTATCACAGTTCTCCTTCTCTTCGTTGACCCCGGTATCGGTGTTCTTATTCCCGTAGGCGTTGTGCTTTCAATGCTCGGCGCACACGTTATGTACAAGATGAAGAAGGTGTGACGGCTTCGCAGAATGCAGAATGCAAAATGCAGAATGCAGAATTGATTTAAAAAAGCTCACGGATTTATTTCCGTGAGCTCTTTTAATATCAAAAACAACTTTCAAACAAATGGTATATACAAACAAAGCTTATAAGCATAAAAACAATGTGAAGAACAGACTGAACATCAAGCCATTTTGCTCTGCTTGCGTTATCTACTGCTTTACTGTCAGAAGCAAGCTTCATAAGCAATGTAACAATTGAAAAAACACCGTATATATGCCAACTAAAAACATCAATGCCTAACACGAAATCACCGATAAAACTCATATTGCCATAAGCATCTATAACAGCTGCAACATTCAATAT
>JBGVGP010000305.1:0-4281 GCA_045121735.1 Acutalibacteraceae bacterium | reverse complement strand
CTGTCAGGTAGACAAGTAGTAATGTTAATTTTGTACCGACAGGTACAAAATTAACCGCCACTGCGGACTGTTGCCCCTTACAAAAGCGTGTTTTTGCTTACTTTTGCCACAAACGGCAAAAGTAAGAGCCCTGCCGGCTTGAGGCGGGAGGAATTAAATATTGCAACAACAGTAAATAAAAATGTGCAGTAATACGGAAGGAGCAAGTTCCACCCCCCTTTTTTAAAAAAAATTATGGATTAAAACAGCTGCCCGAGGGGCGGCGTTACAGTGTGGTTGCCGGACAGCCTGTACTTGCCTCTCCACCGGGAGAGGTGGCACAACTTTGTCGTGACGGAGAGGGTCTTACTACTCACTACTTGCTACTTACTACTTAAGCAAAGCGTCAAATTCAATAAAATTGCAATAAATTGGTATTTATATATGCTAAAAGTAAGGGTAATTTAAAAAAAGACTTGAAAATTCTGCAGTTATAGTATAAAATAGTGTGGTATAAAAATTATTTTTATTCGGAGGAATATCAAATGGTATCAGCAGGTGATTTCAGAAACGGCGTTACATTCGAAATGGATGGCAACGTTCTTCAGATTATCGAATTTCAGCACGTTAAGCCCGGTAAAGGCGCAGCCTTTGTTCGTGCAAAGGTTAAGAACGTAATCACAGGTTCAGTTATTGAAAGAACTTTCAATCCCAGTGAAAAGTTCCCCACAGCCTTCGTTGAAAGAAAGGATATGGAATACTCCTACAACGACGGAGACCTTTACTACTTCATGGATCTTGAAACTTACGAGCTTATCCCCATCAACGCAAGTGAGCTTTCAGACAACTTCAGATTTGTTAAGGAAAACATGACCTGTAAGATTCTTTCCTACAAGGGCAACGTTTTCGGTGTAGAGCCTCCCAACTTTGTTGACCTTCAGGTTACAAAGACAGACCCCGGCTTTGCAGGTAACACAGCTACAAACACAACAAAGCCCGCTACACTTGAAACAGGTGCAGAGGTTAAGGTTCCCCTCTTCATCAACGAGGGCGAATACATCCAGATCGACACAAGAACAGGCGAATATCTCGGCCGTTCAAAGGGTGAATAATTAACAATCACTATACTTTAAGGAGGATATGACTATGTCAGTATCAGAAAAGGTTGCATACTTAAGAGGCCTTATGGAAGGTCTTGACATTGACGACGATAAGAAGGAAGGCAAAATGTTTGCTGCTATTATCGACGCTCTTGATGAAATCGCATCAGACCTCAGCGATATCGACGAGGATCTTGAAGACCTCACAGATTACGTTGAAGAGCTTGACGAGGACCTCGGCGATGTAGAGGAATTCGTTTACGAGTGCTTCGAGGACGACGATTGCGATTGCTGCTGCGACGATGACGACTGTGACTGCTGCTGCGACGACGAAGAAGCTTGCATCGAGGTTCAGTGCCCTGCTTGCGAAGAAACCGTTTGCATCGGTCTTGACGAAATCGACGAAGAGGGCGAAGTAGAATGCCCCTGCTGCGGTGCAGTTCTCGAGTTTGAAATCGAAGAAGAAGACGAAATCGAAGAATAAGAAATGATAAAAGCCACAACCTACGGGTTGTGGCTTTTTAGTAGTCAGTAGTCAGTAGTGAGTAGTAAGGTGCGGCTATGCCGCCTTTTTTCTTTGGTTGGGATACATTTACAGTCCCTTTTAATGAATTGCCTTTGGCATGAATTTGCTTCGCAATGAATTGATTTCATCATGATTTGCGTCTTCGACACATAAAAAAACGCCCGAAGGGCGTTTTTTCTGACTACTGGCTACTGACTACTGACTACTGGCTACTGGCTACTCTTACGAAGATACTCTCCGCTGAGGATATTCTCCCACCAGGGGGCGTTGGCAAGATACCAGTTGACGGTGAGACGAAGACCGTCGTGGAAGCTTGTTTCGGGGTACCAGCCAAGCTCATTCTGAATCTTTGTCGGGTCAATGGCATAGCGTCTGTCGTGACCGGGTCTGTCCTTGACATAGGTGATAAGACTCTCGTCCTTGCCGAGAATGTTAAGCAGTGTTCTTACTACCTCAAGGTTGGTCTTTTCGTTGTGGCCGCCTACGTTGTAAACCTCACCGAGTCTGCCCTTGTGTACAATAAGGTCAATGGCCTTACAGTGGTCCTCAACATAAAGCCAGTCGCGGACATTGAGGCCGTTGCCGTAAACGGGCAGGGGCTTCCCCTCAAGAGCATTTATGAGCATAAGAGGGATAAGCTTTTCGGGGAAGTGATAGGGGCCGTAGTTGTTACTGCATCGGCTTATCGTTACAGGCAGACCGTAGGTTCGGTAATATGCCATAACAAGCAAATCTGCCGAAGCCTTACTTGCCGAATAGGGTGAGGAGGTGTGAATAGGAGTCTCCTCTGTGAAGAAGAGGTCGGGACGGTCAAGGGGAAGGTCACCGTAAACCTCATCGGTGGAAACCTGATGATAACGGATGTTACCGTATTTTCTTGCCGCATCAAGGAGCACCTGTGTACCGAGAATGTTGGTCTTAAGGAAAACCTCGGGAGCCTCTATCGAACGGTCAACGTGGCTTTCTGCCGCAAAGTTGATAACGGCATCAAAGCCCTCCTCTTCGAAAAGACCGTAAACAGCCGATCTGTCGGTTATATCACCCTTGAAAAAGCGGAAGTTGGGATTTTTCATAGCCTTTTCCAGGGTTTCGAGGTTACCTGCATAGGTAAGTGCATCAATACACACTATGCGGTAATCGGGATGCTTTTTAAGCATATAGTATATGAAATTGGAACCGATGAAGCCTGCGCCTCCTGTGACAAGAATGTTCATCTGTTTCCTCCTTTATGATAATTCGCTGTTATATGGTTGTGGGGTGTAGCAGCCTTTACCTTCGGCCTCGTCTATCAGCCCTTGGCCCTTACCTTTGTCCTCGTCTCTCAGCCCTTGGCCCTTGCTTTTGTCGTCGTCTCTCGGCCCTTGGCCCTTACTACTTACTACTTACTACTTACTACTCCCATTATACCCCATCTGACAGTGCTTTTCAAGTTCTCTTTTTAAACTGCTTGTTGCAGTGGGGGCAGGTGATGTTGATTTTGCCTCTGCCTGCAGGAACTCTTAAGGTGCGGTGGCACTTGGGGCAGTTGTAATACTTATGTGCCTTATCCTGATACTGGTTGTACTTTTTGTAAAGATACTTGCGCCAGGGTGTGCTGATTTCGAGGAATTTTGCGTTTTCCTTTTGTCTTTTCGGGAAGTTTGTTGAAAGAGCACGGAAAAGAGCAATGATATAAGGTATTGAGCCGAGGCTTCTGAGCTGATAGAAGCGTGCAGGAATGAGGAGTGTGAGAAGAATTGTCATCACACAGCCAAGAAGCAGCAGAAACATATTGAGTGTATCGTTGCCGTAGCGTCCCTGAAGGAAGCTTTTTATTCTGTTGAGCATTTTTACATACCTTCTTTCTCTATTATATATTATAGTATATATCTTTAAAACAACTTTACATAATTAAAATAATTGATATAATAAAAACAGTATGGTATAATTTAATCTGCTATTTATATTAAATTATAAAGAAGGAATGAAAAATGTCAATAATCAAAAGGTATTTTAAGCGCTATTTTGTAGACGCCATGAGCTTTATGGCGCTCGGACTTTTCTCATCACTTATTGTAGGTCTTATTATTTCGCAGCTTTCAAAAATTCCTCATCTTGAAATACTCGGTAGCTTTTCAGAGGTGCTTTCAGCTTCATCACCTGTTGTAGGTGCGGCTATCGGTGCGGCAATTGCCTACGGACTTAAGTCAAAGCCCCTTGTAGTTTTTTCCTGTATTGCCGTGGGTGCCTTCGGCTATCAGCTCGGCGGACCCGTTGGTGCATATATTTCAACCCTTGTCGCAAATGAGCTTGCATCACTTGTTGCAGGTAAAACAAAAATAGATATTGTTGTAACACCTCTTGTAACAATTATAAGCGGTGGCTTTGTAAGCACCTTTGCAGGTCCTTATCTTTCAGAGCTTATGACAGGTCTCGGTGACCTTATAAATTCGGCTACACAGCTTCATCCCTTCCCTATGGGCATAAGCGTTTCGGTTATAGTGGGTCTTGTTCTCACAGCGCCTATAAGCTCGGCTGCTCTTTGTATTATGCTCGGTCTTGAGGGCGTTGCCGCAGGTGCTGCCGCTGTCGGTTGCTGCGCACAGATGGTAGGCTTTGCCGTTACCTCCTTCAAGGTAAACGGTGTCGGGGGACTCATAAGTCAGGGTCTCGGTACAAGCATGCTTCAGTTCGGCA
>JBGVGP010000304.1:0-20280 GCA_045121735.1 Acutalibacteraceae bacterium | reverse complement strand
CGCTACTTCGTCAGCACAAACTCCGTTTATCGTTTTCTTTACAGAAAAGCTCATCACTCCGTTGTGCTTCCTCTTCCCCAAAAAGCCTATCGGGCTTTTCGGGGGCCCCAATTACCCACACGTTCGTTGATGGGCTCTTTTGCCGCCAGCCTTTCCGTTACTCCCGTCCCGACATTCGCCCACGCTACAGTGTGCTTTCACCTGCCCGCTACGGGTCAGTATGTACAAGTTACCTCTTTGAGGCAGTAAAAATTCCGCATTCCGCATTTAAAACAACCGGCCATGGGGTGGCGCTACATTGTTCGTTGCAAATAAAACGGACACGGCAAGCCGTGTCCCTACTGTTACACTTAATTTTATTGTGGCGTAGCCGCACCTTACTACTCACTACTGCGAAGCTCTGCTTCGCCCTGACTACTTACTACTGACTACTTACTACTCAGTCTACATACAGGTCTCTTATTCCCTCAATCGAGCGTATTGCCGAAACGGTAAGACTGAAGCCCTCCTCATCACGGGGGAATACAACGGCCTTAAGCACAACGGAATCGCTTTTTCTCTTTGTCGGTGAGGAATCGGCGTAAAGCACCTCAAGCTTATGAAGATTACCGCCGTATCTTTTTACAATTGCGCCGATTTCTGCCGCCTGACGGGACATATTTTCAGCCTCAATATAAATATTCTTTGAGGGATTTCCTTTTGCGACAAAACGCTTAAAGGTGTTAAGTGTAAGATAAATGAAAAGTGTTGTTACAAGGGCGCCCACATAATATCCGCCGCCTACGGCAAGACCGATACAGGAAACTGCCCAGAGTGATGCCGCTGTGGTAAGACCCTTGACGGAAAAGCCCTCTCTCAAAATAGTACCTGCGCCAAGGAAACCGATACCGCTTATTACCTGAGCACCAAGTCTTGTGGGGTCAAAGTTTGCAAGCCCCTCATACTCGAGGAAAATATACTTTGAGGTCATCATTACAAGTGCGGAGCCTACAGCCACAAGAATATGTGTTCTGAAACCGGCAGGACGGTGAGAGTGCTCTCTTTCGTAACCGATAATACCGCTGAACAAAACGGCAAGCAGCATTTTTACAATTGCATCAATTGCATAAGCGACCTGCGGCAGCTCAATAAAATCCTTAATTGCCTCCATAAAGCCGTTCACTGCATCATCTCCTTTTGGTAACAAAATCACACCGAACACTTAAGTCCGGTGGCAAAAACGGGATAAACCCTTTAATTTGCTACATTATACCACTATAAAAGCAAAAATGCAATCAGCAATTATTAACAAAAATCAGTTTTGCCGTTAATAGTTGCAAACTTTTTCAATCTGTGTTAAAATATAACATTATCAATGATAATTTAACTTATTTAATGAGGTGAAATAAATGAGCTTACTTAAAAAGCTTTTCGGTGACTACTCAACAAAGGAAATCAAACGAGTAAAGCCCCTCGTTCAGAAGGTGCTTTCCTACGAGGATTCTCTTTCACAGCTTACCGACGCAGAGCTTAAAGCAAAAACACCCGAATTCAAGGAAAGACTTGAAAAGGGTGAAACTCTTGACAATATTCTTCCCGAAGCATTTGCCGTTTGCCGTGAGGCTTCCTGGCGTGTACTCGGTATGAAGCACTTCCCCGTGCAGATTATGGGCGGTATTGTTCTTCATCAGGGCAGAATTGCCGAAATGAAGACAGGTGAAGGTAAAACTCTCGTTGCTACCCTCCCCGCTTACCTTAACGCACTTTCAGGCAAGGGCGTACACATCGTTACCGTAAACGACTACCTCGCACGCCGAGACAGTGAGTGGATGGGTAAGGTTTACCGTTTCCTCGGTCTCACCGTAGGTCTTATTGTAAACGGCCTTGAAAACGACGAGCGCCGCAAGGCATACGCTGCCGACATCACATACGGTACAAACAACGAAATGGGCTTTGACTATCTTCGTGACAACATGGTGCTCTACATGGAAAACAAGGTGCAGAGAGGTCACAACTACGCTATCGTCGACGAGGTTGACTCAATTCTTATCGACGAAGCAAGAACTCCCCTTATCATTTCAGGTATGGGCGGAAAGTCATCAGAGCTTTACTCCGTTGCAAACAGCTTTGTAAACACTCTCAAATGCCTCAAAATTGCTGAAACAGACTCAAAGACAAACCTTGAGGACCTTGCAGCCGAAAGCGGTGCAGACTATATTGTTGACGAAAAGACAAAGAGCTGTAACCTTACAAAAAGCGGTATTCAGAAGGCTGAACGCTTCTTCAACGTTGCAAACCTTTCAGACCCCGAAAACCTTACTCTTTCACATCACCTTAACATCGCCATCAAGGCACACGGTGTTATGACAAGAGACATTGACTATGTTGTAAAAGACGGTCAGGTGCTTATCGTTGACGAATTCACAGGCCGTATTATGCTCGGCAGACGCTATAACGACGGTCTTCATCAGGCTATTGAGGCCAAGGAAAACGTAAAGGTTGCCCGTGAAAACAAAACACTCGCAACCATCACCTTCCAGAACTACTTCCGTCTTTACGATAAGCTTTCCGGTATGACCGGTACAGCGATGACCGAGGTTAACGAATTCAGAGAAATCTACTCCCTTGACGCTGTTGAAATTCCCACCAACAAGCCTCTTCTGCGCAAGGATAACAACGATGTTATCCTCCAGACAGAGCAGTTCAAATTCAACGCTATCATCGAGCAGATTCTTGAATGTCACGAAAAGGGTCAGCCCGTGCTTGTTGGTACAATCTCAATCGAAAAGAGCGAAAAGCTTTCTGCTGCACTTAAAAGACGCGGCATCAAGCACAACGTGCTCAACGCAAAGCACCACGATAAGGAAGCTGAAATTGTTGCACAGGCAGGTAAGCTCGGTGCAGTTACAATCGCAACCAATATGGCAGGTCGAGGAACCGACATCATGCTCGGCGGTAACGCTGAATTCCTTGCCAAGAGCCAGATGAGAAAAATGGAATATCCCGAAGAGCTCATAAGTGAAGCAACAGCCTTCGGTGATACCGACAACGAAGACATTATCGAGGCAAGAGAAACCTTCAAGCGCCTTGAAAAGCAGTATAAAGAAGAAATCGCAGAGGAAGCCGAGCAGGTTCGTCAGGCAGGCGGTCTTTACATCATCGGTACCGAGCGCCACGATTCAAGACGAATTGACAATCAGCTTCGCGGACGAAGCGGACGTCAGGGTGACCCCGGTGAAAGCCGTTTCTTCCTTTCAATGCAGGACGACCTTCTTCGTCTGTTCGGCGGTGACAGAATGATTGCCATCATGAACAGCATGCCCGTAGACAAGGATACACCTATTGAAAACGGTATGCTTTCAAAGCAGGTTGAGGGCGCTCAGCGTAAGGTTGAGGGTAACAACTTTGCAGCACGTAGACACGTTATCTCCTTCGACGATGTTATGAACCGTCAGAGAGAAATCATTTACACCCAGCGTGACCGTGTTCTCAAGGGCGAGGATATGAAGCCTGTTATCACCAAGATGATTGACGAGTCAATCGGTGACACAGTTGAATTCTTCTGCCCTGCAAATATTCCCTCAGACGAATGGCATCTCCCCTCACTCAAGGAAAAATATCTCGGCTGGCTTACAACCGAGGAGGACTTCACCGAGGACAGAAAGTACAAGGCAGAGGAAATCTTTGAGACACTCACCACCCGTGCTCACGAGCTTCACGAGGCACGTGAAGAGCTTTACGGTGAAGAGATGATGCGTAACATTGAGCGCGAAATGCTTCTTCGTAACGTTGATATGAAGTGGATGGACTACATCGACGCTATGGATGAGCTCAAGCGCAGCGTTGGTCTTCTTGCCTACGGTCAGAAGGACCCCGTTGTAGCCTTCAGAGAAATGAGCTATGATATGTTTGACGAAATGACCACCTCAATCCGTGACGATACAGTCAAGACTGTGCTTGCAGTACGCTTCAAGACCGACGAGGAAATCAAGCGTGAGGAGGTTGCAAAGGTAACCTCAGCCTCAACCGGCGGTGACGGAAGCGAAAAGGCAAGACCCAAGCGCAACGAGGGTAAAAAGGTAGGCGTTAACGACCCCTGCCCCTGCGGTAGCGGTAAGAAATATAAAAAGTGCTGCGGCAGACCCGGAGCAGAAGCAAAGGGCTGATAAGTAGTCAGTAGTCAGTAGTCAGAAACCCGCACCGAATTCGGTGCGGGTTTAATGCGCCCTCGGCGCAATTCATGATGAAATCAATTCATTGCGAAGCAAATTCATGCCGCGGGCAATTCATCAGAAGCTTCGTGTGACGGCATTAAAAATATAAAAAAAACCGTGGAGTTTTCCGCGGTTTTATTTATTGACAAAGATTTTTACAAGTGTTACAATTTTAACGAAATTAATATTTTGTGAGGTGAAAGCTGTGCATATATTTTTAGAAAATAAAAGTGATAAAACGCTGTTCATAATACTCAACGGACAAAATATAAAACTAAATCCCTTCGGCAAGGATTTTTTCACCGTCATCGGCAGCCGCATCGCACTCAGCCTTACAACCGAGGATAGCTCCACCTCAGAAAAGAACGCCGAAAAGTTGGGCTATTACTGCTTCAACCGTTTTGTTACTGTATCACAGTACGATTTTATTACAGAAAACGATTTTGCTCTTGAGCTTTATGTAGAAACAAAAAGAGGTGATCACTGTGAAGCCTATCAGCGTGTTTCACCCTACTGTAAGGATTTCACTCTCCCCGAGCCTGTTTACACTCTCAAGGATGAACAGGAGGTAAAAGAAAAGTTTGAAGCTAACGAAAAACTTGAAAAGAAAGCAGAAAAGCGTGCAGACCTTTTCGCAAAAATTGAAAAGGTTGAAGATGCGGTAGGCGGAATCCTCTTTTACTTGATTATGTTCTGTTTAGTCGCAGGTGTTTTTGCTTTTATTTGGGTTAATTTTTCACTTAAGGCAGCAATAATAACTCTTGCTGTTTTGACCCTTATAGGCTACATCGCATATAAAATCATAAGCAAAATTTTAAAACGTATCGGCAAAACCGCAGATAAGCTCTTCGGCAGCAAGCTGTTCAACAAAGCTATTGATAAGGCAGACGAAATGCTCGAAGAAAAATTTGTATATTGCAAGGATATGCCCGAAGAGCTTTTCAAGGACAGAAGCTCGTTCCTTGACCCTAATTACATAAGTGCTGTTTTCAAGTACAGCAACAAAAACATCTGACAGGAGAAAAAGATGCAGATATTCCTCAAAAATGAAAGCAACAAAAGCATTATAATAAATATAGATCAGCATATTTACACCCTTATTCCGCAAGAAGGTAAATACGCTGAAGCAGAAGAATGCACCGTAAAGCTCAGCGTAACCGCCGACGAACGCTACCGCACGCAAGCAATAAAAGGCAGACTCGGCTTAAGCTACTTTCACCGCTTCATTGTCACGGCGGACTATACAGTAACGCTGAAAAATAACAGCACAGTCAGATTTTATGCCGAAACAGCTCACGGAAACAACCTTGAAAGCTACACCCGCATTTATCCCTTCTGCTCTGACTGTGTTTTTTCCGCTCCCTTTTATACTGTTAACAATGAGCAGACATTAAGGGAGAATATAGCCAAAAGCGATAAAAACGAGGTTATTATTCTGCAGGGAGCAGGCCTTGCAGGCAAGCTTTTCAAAGCAAAAAACACATTTGACGATATTATTACCGCTCTAATCCTCGGTGCAATTGCTCTTGTTGTTTTTGTGCTTCTCTGGGTTTTCAAGGATTTTAAAACTGCCGCAATGATTTACGGCGGAGGTGCCGTTTTTGCTTTTCTGATGTGGAAGCTGATTTTGGAAAGGCTTTTCAAGAAAGTAAAAGCAAAAGCAAAAAACAAAGCCGAAAAAAAGGTGGAAAAGATATTTCTCCCCTGTGATAATATGCCTGAAGGGATTTTCAAAAGTAAAGATTCCTATTTTTCCAACGATTACATTACCGCTGTGTTTAATAACAGCACCAAAAGAATATAATCACACAAAAAGGTCGCGATTAACCGCGACCTTCGTTTTTTGTATCAGCTTTTGCATTTTTGCTTTTCTGATAAATCTTTCCGCCTGACTGCTTTTTGCCGTTTGTTTTCATATCATACTCACGGATAAAGCCGTCGATTTTTTCAAAGTTATACGGGTCTTTTTAAACAAAATTCATTTTTTTCACCCTTGATTATTTTGTGAAAAACAAGCCTTAAAATTAAAAGCAAATTTTTGAAAAAAAGAAATACCTGCTTTACCTCTGAAAACTCAAATGAATAATTAAAGATGAATTGCCTGCGGCATGAATTTGCTTCGCAATGAATTGATTTCATCATGAATTGCTCCAAGGGCGCATTAAACCCGCCCCGAAATCGGGGCGGTTTTCCTGACTACTGCCTACTGCCTACTTTTATCCTCACCCTTCGACCCCTTCTGATAAATCTTGCCCTTATATTCCTTTTTGCCGTTGGTCTTTGCATCGTACTCACGGATAAAGCCACCGATTTTTTCAAGGTTGTACGGGTCTTTTTCGTTGCTTTTCATTTTATTCACCCTTAATTATTTTGTGAAAATCAGAACTTAAAATTAAAAGCAAATTTTTGAAAAAAAGAAACACCTGCTTTACATCTGAAAACTCAAATGAATAATTGAAGATGAATTGCCTGCGGCATGAATTTGCTTCGCAATGAATTGATTTCATCATGAATTGCGCCAAGGGCGCATTAAACCCGCACCGAATTCGGTGCGGGTCCCTTACTACTTACTACTCTCTACTTACTACTTCAACTCACACCTTCTCGGGGTCAAGGCTGAGTGTGATGCTGGTGCGCTTAGGGGTGAGCTGTGTCAGCTTTACGCCTGCAGCCTCAAACATTCTTCTTGAAGCACGCACGGTGGTTGTTGTTTCATACTTATTTGAAAGGTAAACAACCTCCTTTATGCCGCTTTGGATAATTGCCTTTGCACATTCGTTGCAAGGGAAAAGCGCAACGTAAATACGGCAGCCCTCAAGGTTTGCACCACGGTTGTTGAGTATGGCGTTAAGCTCTGCGTGACAAACGTAAGGGTACTTTGTGTCGTAGGTGTCACCCTCTCTGTCCCAGGGGAATTCATCGTCGTCACAACCTGCAGGGAAGCCGTTATAGCCCATTGACATAATTCTGTTATTAGCGTTAACAATACATGCACCAACCTGTGTGCTGGGGTCCTTACTTCTGTAAGAGGAAAGCACTGCTATTCCCATAAAGTATTCGTCCCATGATAAGTAATCTTCTCTTTTAGCCATTTTATCTTCTCCTTATATTTTTTTATCATTTATAATACGGAGCAAAGCGACCCTCAATTTTGCATTCTGCATTCTGCATTTTGCATTTCAGAGCCGCAGGCTCTGACTTATTCCGCACCGCGGTAATAAAGTCCTCTTGTATAATCTCCCTTGACCGCCTTGCCCTTACGGTAGGCGTCAAGAATTGCTTCGGCAACCTCCTTCTTTTCCCTTGTAAAGTACAGGGTGAGGAAGTCCATATTTTTAATTTCACTGAGTCTGTCTGCCATATAAATCGGCTGACTGTTTAAAACCTCACTGCAGCCGAAGGAGCAGACAACGGGGAACTTTTTATTCATTCTGTCGGTGAGCATTCCCCTGCCCTTACAGGTATCACAGTCGGTACCGTTTTTAACAGGACAGTTACGTGTCAGCATAAGAGGGAGTCTTCCGTAGGCAATTATACCCCTTTGTGCCTGCGAGGAGATTTTTTCAAGCTGACCGAGTGTCAGTTCAGGTGACAAGGTAATAACCTTTACACCAATTGACTCAAAAAAGCTTACCGAATAGCTGTTGAAAACGTTCAGCGCAAAGCCGCCGTGAATTTCAAAGCCCATTTTTGAAGCAATGGCTACAGCGTCAAGAGTTGAGCAATACGCGACCTTAAAGCCGTGGCTTTTAAACATAGCAAGTCTTTTTTCCACAAGCTCTTCTGCACCGAAAATACCTCTGGGAACCTCAATTCCTACAGAAACAGGCAAGTTTTTCACCTTTTCCACCGAGTTTTCCGCAGTCATAATGGGAATATATAAGTTTTCCACATTTTCAAGATTATCGGGAATCTGACCTACGGAAGCTACTCTTATGTTGAATTTAGGCTTATTATTTGCCCTTCTCATAGGAGAGACGAGCTTGCCCTCTGCTATTTTTTCACTCAAATCTGTAAAGTCTTTTGCCTTTACAGATTTCATTTTGTTTTCAAGCTCCTCAAGGGCATTTCTGCGAAGCTCGTTTATGACGCTTGCAGGCACGATAAGACCCTCATCAAGGTCAATTTCAATTTTATCGGCAAAAAACTGTGTACCGCCGCATTTCTGAAGTCTGTCGGTAAGCCCTTCCTTTGTAAGAGGCTTGTTGAGTGCCTTCTCGGGAATAGCATCAGCTTCAACGAACACCGTCTTACCCTCTGCCGCGGCTGAAAGGCTGACCCTTTCACCCTCAAGGATGCTTAAATGAAAATCAACGCCGAAACGGGGCTGCTCCTTTTCATAAAGCCTTGAAAGCTCCTTTAAAAGACCGTTCGTTGCCGCAGTAACGTCTTCCTTCTGCCTTGTGCCGAACATATCTCTTGTGCGGTTATTTTCAAAGTAGCCGTCCGTGAAACCGGAGCGTGAGAATACGCCTCTGAGCTTCTGAAGCATATCGCTGTTCTCCTCACCGTCACGGCTCTGTCTTACGGCAGTAACCGCCGCCGCAACATATTCGGGACGCTTCATTCTGCCCTCAATTTTAAGTGAGTCAACACCTATGCTACATATTTCGTCAATCTTTTGTGTAAGCGACAAATCCTTCAAGCTAAGGTCATAGCCCGTGCCGTTGTCGGCCGCAAAGGGAAGTCGGCAGGGCTGAGCGCAAAGACCTCTGTTGCCGCTTCTACCGCCAAACATACTGCTCATATAGCACTGACCCGAAACGGACATACAGTGCGCACCGTGAACAAACATCTCAATTTCAACGTCGGTGCTGTCCTTGATTTTTTTTACCTCCGCCTTGTTCAGTTCACGGGGAAGAACAACACGGTCAAAGCCCATTTTCTCAAGAAGCTTAACACCGGAGACAGTCTGCACGGACATCTGTGTTGAAGCGTGACGCTCAAGCTCGGGGCAGGCTTTTTTCACAAGAGAGGCAAAGCCCACATCCTGCAGAATAACCGCATCTGCACCGCTTTGGCAAACATCCTTGAGAACATCTAAAGCGGCGGATATTTCACCGTCGCTTATGAGTGTATTCATCGTTACGTGCACCTTCATACCGTGGCTGTGACAAAACTCCACAGCCTCCTTCAGAAGGTCGCCTTCAAAATTATCCGCCTTTATTCTGGCGTTGAAGGCCTTGGCGCCCATGTAAACCGCATCTGCCTTACAGCGCACTGCGGCAACAACAGACTCATAGGAGCCTGCGGGCGCAAGTATTTCAACTTTCTTTTTCATTGTCATTAACCGAGTCTGTTAAGTACAGCGTCAAGCTCCTTGCGGAGTCTGTCGTTTTCAGCCTTAAGCAGCTCTACCTCTTTTTTGCTCTTTTCACTGTCGTGTCTTGCAAGATCAGCCTTACTCTTTGCTGCAGAAGCATCGTCAAGGTAGTCCTTAATCTGCTCACGGAGTCTGTCAGCAGTTGCAGTTGCCTTTTTGCTTTCGTCAGCGTAATCAAGTGCTGCAAGCACTGCTGCCTGTGTTACTGAAAGTCTGTTGTTGACCTTCATTATACCTGCCATTTTTGTATCAAGCTCCTTACCGAGAAGCTGAACATATTTTGCATCGTCTTCTGCAAGTATGGAATAGTCTGCACCTGCAATTGTAAGCTTTACTTTATTAGCTGCCATGAATTATCACCCTTTCACACAATGATAAATATAGTCCTTAATTTTATTTAACGCTCTTTGCGGCAATGATTTCACCGTCTGCCTTTTCGTAGCTTACAGTTACCTTGTCGCCCTTATTGAGAATAACAACGCCCTGCTCATCACTTGCCTTGATTGAGAAATATTTGCTGTCACCTTCAAGGCTGATGTAATAAACACTGTCACCGCCGATTACAGCTGTGCGTATATCGTCAATTACACCCTTTTTGCTTTCAAGCTCAAGTTCAGGCTCATCTTCGCTGTCGGTGTTATTGGTAGCGTTTTCAATCTCGTCAATATCAACATCAATCTTGATGTTATTCTGCTTGAGAATATCAGCATATTTCTTTGTGCATTCCGCAATTTTTTCACCTATTGAAACAACCTGATAGTTCTGCACATTAACCATTGCATAACGCCTTACAAGGCTGTCACTGTCCTTAAGCGACATAAAGTAGGTAGGCTCACCGCTGATGTTGAGAAGAATGGGGAAGGTTGCGCTGTACTTATAGTTCTGCACCTCACCCTGTGCAGATAACATGGCTGAGGTTTCCTTAGCACCTGAAACCTCATAGAAGTTAGCCTCCTTTGTTCTCATATTCATAAGAACAAAGCCTACAATAGCCTGGTCATTACCTGCAGAGGTTACGCCTGTGTATGCATAAACGTCGTCATCCTTTGCAATGAAGTTTCTGCCTTCAGTTGCAACCTTAACGCCCTCCTGACCGAGAACGGAGTTGATGAAGCCGTTTTTGTACTGACCGTAGTAGTTGAACTGCTCAACAAGAAGCGCATCGGAATAAATACCGTCAATCCACTGAAGCTCCTTGCTTGTCTTCACCTCATCAACAGAATATTCTGTCATTTCACCGGTGATAGCATCAACAATAACAACACCCTTTACATCTGTTCCGCCAAAAAGACCGATTGTTTTATCAAGCACTGTGCAAAGCCAGAAGGGTCTGCCGCTTTCATCAATTTCAAAACGGGGTGTGTCAAAAATATGTGTGGGATAGCTGAAGCGCACGTGACGCATAAGATATTTACCGAAGTGCTCTGTTGTAGCGTACCTGATGTACTCACCCTCAGGAAGGGTAACAAGCTCAGCCTTCTGTGAAACCATGTTTACAACAACATAGCCGGGAAGACCGCTTTTTGTGTTCTTGAGCCATTTGAAAACGTCACCGTAAGCAAGAGTTGTAAGCTTAACGGGATTGTTCTTATAGTTAATCTGTGTAAAAGCAGTTGAAATTTCAAACTGTGAAACCTTACCGATGGCTGCAAGGTCACCGAGTGTACGGTTTGCAAGTGCCTTTGCCGAATCGTCATCAAGCACGGGAACGTTTGAGAAATCAGCCTCGGCAATATCGCTTGCAAAGCTCTTTGTGTCGTCAACAGCAATAATGTTGCTGTAGGTCTTTGCTCTGAAGAATACTGAAGAAGCGGCAAAGCCTATACCCACAACTATAGCAAGCACAGCTATAATAGCGATGGGGACAATTGACTTTTTTCTTACATAGGGCACATATTCGGGCTTGAAATATGCAGAGCTTGTAACAAAAAGCAATCCAATAAAAATACAGATTACTGTACCGATAAACATATAGGTGTCTGTGCTTTTGAAGTTAAGGGGAGGAAGCATAAAGTAATATGCAATTGCTCCGCCTATAATTGTTCCGATAATGCTTATAAGCATTTTGAGTCCGGCCTTTTTAGGTGCAAGGTATGCGTTCTTGCCGCTGCCCTTACCGTTGCCGCCGTTACCTGTAAAATCTACTTTGATGGGTTCCATAGTTATCTCCTTAATGTTTACTTATTTTATTATTGACCGTTAAGAATCAATATTTTCTTGAAAGCTGACCTTCAGCTTCCTCTTTTGTGATTTTACCTACGTTGTAATCAGCCATTACCTGCACGTCCTTATCGTTAAGCTTATAGAAGCTCCAGATAACAAGTGCAATTACAAGACCGATGATAGGCACTGCGTTGTAGGTGAACCAGAGACCGTCAATAGCCTCAGCTGTCTGCTGAGCTCTTGCATTGATAGCCTCAAGAGCCTCAAAGCTGTCAACACCATCAAAGGTCTTGAAGCCGAAGAAGCCGAGAAGTGCAAGACCGAGTGAGCCTGAAATTGCAGCCGCAAGCTTAACGGCAAAGGTCTGGATAGCGAAGGTGATACCCTTTGCCTCTGTGCCTGTTGTGTACTGGCCGTATTCTGCACAGTCGGGAGTAAAGGTGAAGGAAAGAACACCGATGATGCCGAGAGGGATAGATCTGAGCATAAAGATGACTGTGAAGATAATGAAGTTGCTTCTTGCAAAATCGGGTACAAGAAGGAATGAGAATACAATTGCAGCAATAACTGAAATCTTGAAGAGCTTTGTCTTGTCCATTCTTCTGATAATTTTGGGAACAAGAAGAGCCATAAAGAGCTGGGGAAGTGCGGCAACAGTACCTGTAATAAGTGATGCAAGGGTATTGTTAAAGATATAATATGCAACAATGAGATGAAGTGCATTGTAGGTCTGTGCGCCTGAATAGAACACGTAGCCGATATAATAGATAAGAAGATACTTGTTGCTTACAATGTACTTGAGCATTCTTCTTACGGTAAACTGCTCTTCGTCAATGCTCTTGTTTCTTTCCTCACACTTGAAGCATACGGGGAACATTGTTGCGGCGGCAACCACGGCAACAATAATTGAAACCCAGCCGTAGCCAAGGCCGATAAATTCACTGATGAGAACAGTTACAAGAACAGTTGTAAGTGCCGAACCTACACCGCCTGTGATGCCCTTGAGTGAAAGGATAGTGTTTCTTTCTTCAACGTTGCTTGTCATAGCGGTAATAATACCGAAGGCAGGCACGTCACAAAGAGTATAAGCTGTATCCCATACTATGTAAGCAATTGCAAACCATGCAAGCTTGAAGACCTCACTTGTTGAGGGAGTGTTGGGAATGATAAAAATCGCTATTGTTGAAATGGGAGTGAGCGCGCAGGCAATCTTCAGCCAGGGGATATATTTCTTACCGCTTTTAAAGCTGATTTTGTCAAACACTACACCGAAGAGTGCATCGTTGACTGCGTCCCACACCTTAACCGCAAGCATAACCGATGCTGACTTAACGGGATTGACACCGATAAGAAGCAGATAGGTTGTAAGGTAAGCCGCAACCATGTTGTAAATCATATTCTGACCGAAGAAATAGAAATAGTAGCTTTTTCTTTCAGCAGAATTCGTTTGCCATAACGGGTTTTTATTAGGTTTCATAATGCTTTCTCCTTTTTCCGCCTTGGTAAAACAAAGCAAAAATAATTATTCAGTTTATTTTAACATCAACTGCCTGTTTAGTCAATGAAATAAAGATTTTTTTACTTTTTATTTATGAATAAAAGCCTGTTTAATGCAATATACTAAACACAAAAGCATTTAAAACACAAAAGGAGTACATTCTATGAAAAAAATAATTTCCCTTATTGCAATTCTCGCCCTTGTTGCGGTAATTTTCGCCCTTGCCGCCTGCGGCAACAAAACCGACGGCAGTCTCAGCAGTGAGCTTACAACACTCAAGGACGATATGACAACCGCAATGGACGACATCAGCTCAGCCCTTGACGAGCTTGACGATGACCTTACCGAAAACGGCAACGTAACCGACCAGGACAGCTCAACAGGTCTTCTTGATGATATGACAACCGACAAAGAGGAAAAAACTACCCTCGCAACAGAAAACAACACCGAAACAACCGACAAGGTGACCGAAATACAGTAAAAAAACCACAGCAACCCGTACGTTTTTTCGTACGGGTTATTTTTTATACACGCTACGCGTGATGATATACAGTCCTGACGGACTGATGAGATACAACAATGGCAAAATTGCCATTGTTGATGATATGCCATTGCTTTCACAATGGATAAAAAAGCCAAGTCCGAAGACTTGGTTTTCTGGCACCCCCTGCGGGAATCGAACCCACATCTAATCCTTAGGAGTTTGCCCGAAGGGGTGTTATTGTGTTCACTTTTTGTCATTATTACAGCTTTTTGTAATGATACGGAATTCCTAAAAGATAATCGGCAGATACTTTAAAAACAGAACATAACGCAACAATATCCTGTAAAGACGGTTCATATTTTCCGCATTCAATATAAGATATTTTTCTCTGTGTTGCATTGATTGCATTGCCTAATTGCGTTTGATTCAATCCTTGGTCTTCTCTTAAATTCTTGATTTTCTCACCAAATGTCAAAGTCATATTCATCACCGATATAATTCTAATTGAGACGGAAACTATCTATTGACTTTTAGACGGAAAATATCTATAATATATAAAAAAAAGACAAAAAAGGAGTTTTTTTATGGCTAACAATAATGTTTTATTCTGTCCAAAATGTCGTTTAGGGCTTATGCGTCCTATCAGCGAAAGAAAAGGCGGATTCAGCGGAGGCAAAGCAGCTGTCGGTGCCGTTGTTGCAGGTCCTGTGGGCCTTGCTGCCGGCCTTCTCGGTAAAAAGAAGGTAACATATCAGTGTCCTGATTGCGGATATACGGTAGAGAGGTAACAAGATATGAATGTTGAATACTTAAAATCACTGTATGAAACCGGCGATTGCTTTGATTGTATAAACTACTTAGAAAGCAATTTAGAAAATCTGTTAAGCAATCCCCCTAAGTTGCCGGAAGAAAAAGCAGAACTTGAGGAATATTTTGAGATTGCAAAAAATGCTTATATGGACTGTCTGGAATGGGATCTGATAAATGCTGATAAAGATGATTCAAGCACTTTTTCATCTTTAAGTAAATTCTTGTTTTTACCCGGTGCTTTTTACAATACCGATTATGAGGCTGACCTGATAAGCTATATAACCTCTGTGTGGCAGAGCTTTGGTAAGGCAAGAGAAAAAGCACATGTAAGCTTGGTTTCCGATTTGATAGATTCACCTTCAATTGATAAACGTACGAATATAGTGTTTCGCGAAAGTCATTTCAGCTATATGGTGGGTTTCCTTGAGGAAAATGTTCTGAATGCTTTCGAGGCATGGAATAAGCTTTCCGAGGAACAACAGGAGCAAATCACACTTGCCGCAAATCCCGATGCAGTATATATTGCCGACGTGGATTTTGAAACAGCAAATACTATATATTCGACCATCGGACAGAGAAAGAATAAAGAGGAGAAATACGATGCTTATTTTGTAGCAGCTTTCCTGGCAAATAACAGCAGTGACGCGTACAAAGATTCTAATCAGGACAAGTATATCGCAGCACTTGACTTGAGCTTGTCTGCACACTATCATGTCTTATTAGAGATGGAATCAATGATGAAATATCCTGCTTCCGTAAAAAGTGATGCAAATGAGATTTTGGAAAAGATAAAGAAAGCAGCTCCCGAATATAAACCGTCTTTTGTTGGTGTGTTAGACAGAGAAATCGAATCAGCAAAGGCTGAAATTGCAAAAAAAGAAGAATATCTGAGCGGCTACCCCAAAGCAAAAACGTCTTTGAATATAAAGAGCACCGTAATTATAATTGTTTCAGCGTTTGTAGGTTTTGCACTCGCTACAGCTGTGAATGCCTCTGTACCGTTGCTTGTAGGTTTATGCACAGTTTTCGGCATAAGTGTGTGTAATATCATCGGCAATCGAGGTCCGTACAAAAAAATACTGGTAGATGCGGCTAAAAATAAAATTGCCACTCTGAACGAGGATGTCAAAAAGCTTGAAGAGATGAAAGGGAACCTTCTGAAATGATGGAACAGAGCCTTTCCTATTCGCAATGTGTTTCTCTTTGCATGGATGCAATGGAAAGATGTGATTATGCGGACACAAAATACTATGGTTCACTCGTTTTGCAATATATGGATGAGATGATAGCCACTGAAAAGCAAATCGCCCAGAATGCTATGCTGAACAGTGATTTTACAACCGCCCGCACACATAATGAACAAGCGTTGAAATTCAAAAACAACAGAGATAATTTCGAAAATACTATTAATAAATTTATTTCTATGATTCCCACGCTGAGATGCCCCTCTTGCGGTTCGGCAATGAAGCACATCGGAGAAAGAAAAGGTGGATTCAGCGGAGGTAAAGCGGTTGCAGGAGCTATTATAGCAGGACCTTTGGGTATTGCCGCCGGAGCGATGGGCAAAAAAATCAATTGCTATCAATGCCCCTGTTGCGGTTATACCTTAGAAAAATAATACTGCATCAGCTTATTGATTCAGATAACAAAGCCTGTTTATAAATCCAATATAATTTCAAAAAAGCAATTTTTTGATTCTACAAAAATTAAAGCAAACTCACCAAAAAATCAAAAGAGCCGAAATCCTTGTAAAATCAAGGTTTTCGGCTTTTGTTTTTATTTATTTATTTTCTTTTGCAGTTTTCAGTGTAGAAATAAGTATTCTTTTAATTTCAAGGCAGTCATCCAGTAAGGAATTGCCTTCCTTATCGGTTATGTATTCAGATAAAATCAGAAGTCTTAACCAATATTCTGTCTCAGCGGTTTCTTTCAGAGAAATCTGCAGCTTAGCTATAAAATCAGCCTTGCTCTGACCGTAAATCGCTTCGTTGGCATTTGCACCGATGGAGGTGGCACTTCTTACTATTTGCTTTGAAATTGTGTGCTCCTTCTTTTCCTTGGTGAGATATTTATGCAACTTCACAATACGTGCTGCGAACAGGAGAGATTTATCGAGTAATGGATTTTCCTTTTTCGCAGTAATCATTCCTTGTCTTTTAAAGAATAAAGAAAAAATAATAAAGAATAAAGAATAATACAGAAGCGGCACCGAAAACGGAAACATTTTTATTTCTTATTTATTCTTTATTCTTTCTTCTTTTAGGCGAGCTTGTCTCGCCGCTTCTGGCACCCCCTGCGGGAATCGAACCCACATCTAATCCTTAGGAGGGATTTATTCTATCCATTGAACTAAGGAGGCCTATTTGCTTTTTTAACTGAAATGCCCTCATATTTTATCACCCTTTTGTTCCGTTGTCAACTCGTACGATAATATAAGGTAATATATACATTATAATATTATTAATTTCTTAACAGAATTTATTACTCGATGTAACACTTTATGCACCATTTATATTGACTTTGACATTTATAAATGATAAAATTACATTTATGTGTAAATTAACATAGAGCATTATGCGAATTTTTTCTTTATGTTAATAGATGCAAATAATTATGAAGGGTTGTGAGGCTTATAAGACCTGACGAACAAAGGGAAATTCAAAGAAAACATTTCAAAGAGAGAAAATATATTTTAAAATTTTACTAAACTACATCAGTTATACTGTTTATATATTATATTAAAACAACCATCCAAAATTCGGAGGATAAATCAATTTATGAAATTACCTGAAATAAATATGACACCGGTTACCGGCAGACCTTATCCCGAAACCACTATGTTCGGAGTTATTGCAGAAAGTGCAAAAAGAACTCCCGATGCACCTGCCCTTGACTTTATGGGCAAAATCACTACATACTCCCGGTTCGTTGAAAAAATTGAGCTTGCAGCAGGCGCCTTCCTCAACTACGGCATCAAGGAGGGCGACAAGGTAACAATCTGTATGCCCAACACACCCCAGGGCATTATCTGTCTTTATGCTCTTAACCGTATCGGCGCAGTTGCAAATATGGTGCATCCCCTTTCATCAAAAAAGAACATCACCTTCTACCTTGACTATTCAGGCAGCAAGATGATTCTCACTCTTGACCAGTTCTACGAAAAGGTCAAGGCCGCAGTAAACGAGAGTGAAGGAAATGCTGATATTCTTGTTGCAAGAATTCAGGACGAGCTTCCCCTTGTTAAGAGCATTGCTTACAAATATCTTAAGAACAAGGAAAACAACAAATTCCCCACAGATAAGAAAAAGGACCTTGTATGGACAGAGTTCGTTAAAACCGGCAAGGGCGTAAAGCTCCCCGAGGTTAAATTTGATAAAAACAAGGGCGCAGCTATCCTCTATTCCGGCGGTACAAGCGGTACCCCCAAGGGAATTCTTCTTTCAGATTTCAACTTCAACGCTCTCGGCGTACAGATTTCTGAAATTGCAGGCTGCAGACTCGACTACGGCTGTAAATTCCTTTCAGTTATGCCCATTTTCCACGGCTTCGGTCTTGGTATCGGCATCCACACCGTTCTTCAGAACAGCGCTTTGTGTATCCTTATTCCCCAGTTTACAAAGGAAACCTATGCAAAGGCAGTTATCAAAAACAAGCCTAACTTTATTGCAGGTGTTCCCACCCTTTACGAAGCACTTTTAAAGGTTGACCTTTTTGACGGTAAGGACCTTTCACACCTTATCGGCGTATTCAGCGGCGGTGACTCCTTAAGCCCCGAGCTTAAAAAGAGAGCCGACAAATTCTTCAAGGAGCATAACGCTTCCGTACAGATACGTGAAGGCTACGGCCTTACAGAATGTGTTACCGCTTCCTGCGTAACTCCTGTTGACAGATCAAAGGAAGGAAGCATCGGTCTTCCCCTTCGTGATATGGAATACAGAGTTGTTGAGCCCGGCACCTTCAACGAGGTCAAGCGCGGTGAAATGGGCGAAATCATTATTTCCGGCCCCACACTCATGCTCGGCTACATCGACGCTCCCGAAGAAAACGCAAAAACACTCCGTACCGACGAAAACGGCACAACCTGGATGTTCTCCGGTGACATGGGCTATATGGATGAGGAGGGCTTCATCTACTTCAAGCAGAGAATCAAGCGCCTTATTGTTACAAGCGGCTACAATGTATATCCCACTCACCTTGAAAATATTCTCGATAAGCACCCCGCAGTTGATTACAGCTGTGTAATCGGCGTTAAGGACAGCTACAAAATGCAGAAAATCAGAGCTTACATCGTTCTTAAAAACGGTGAAGAGGCAAGTGATGAAACCAAGAAGAAGATTATTGAATACTGCAAGGAATACCTTGACGTTTTTGAAAGACCCAAGGAAATCATCTTCAAGGACGAGCTTCCCAAAACTCTTGTTGGCAAGGTTGCTTACCGCCTTCTTGAGGAAGAGGCTGAAAAGGAGGTTACCGCACAATGAATGCAATGGAAAGACTTAAGGTAAGAAGAGGCTACCACTTCAACTGCTTCACGGTAAAAACTATTTTTGCTATACTCAAAAACAAGGTAATCAAGGAAAACAATGTTCACATTGATTACTATAAGCCCAAGGCAAAAAGCTTTATTCTCATTTCAAACCATACCGACGCTATGGACCCCGGCTTTGAAATGGTTGCACTTAATAAATATGTAAGATATGTTGCAAGTGACCACACAACAAGAATGAAGCTTGGCTGGGTATTCAAGTACATCGGCGGCGTTATTATCAAATACAGAGACCGCCCCTCATCAGTACTTACAGAAGAAATTATCCGCAATGTTCAGGCAGGCATCCCCGTCGGTCTTCACGCCGAGGGCGCAATGAGCATCAACGGTCAGACAGGCTTCATCTCCGAGCATACAGGTAAGCTTGTAAAGGATTCGGGCGTTGCCCTTATCACCTACAAATTCACAGGCGGATAT
Source organism: Acutalibacteraceae bacterium (assembly GCA_045121735.1). Taxonomy (GTDB): domain Bacteria; phylum Bacillota; class Clostridia; order Oscillospirales; family Acutalibacteraceae; genus UBA6857. Next base: position 846 of record JBGVGP010000304.1, on the reverse strand, counting down.
TTAAGAAATCCCCGTTGGGCAAACACAAAGAGAAACGGTCCCATCATCGGTCACTTTGTAAACGAGTATTCAGCTGAAGAATTAAGCAAGCTTTCAGTTGAGGAAATTACAGAAATCATCCGCCGTGATACCTATGTAAATGCTTACGAGGAGCAGAAAAAGGAAGGCCACGACTATGAGGGTGAAAACCTTGCAGAGTGCGTTGAAAGAATTCTTTACCTCTGCCCAAAATGCGGCAAGGTGGGTACACTCCACAGCAAGGGCAACTTCCTGGGCTGTGACTGCGGATACAGGGTTGAGATGAAAAAGGACGGCTTCTTCCACGATTGCGGTGAGGGCCTTGAGCACGACAACGTGCTTGACTGGGACCTCTGGCAGAGAGATCTTTGGAAGGATAGAGTGCTTTCAGCCGAAAAGGGTAGCCTCATCTTCTCAGAGGGCGGCCAGAAGGTTAAGCGAGTTGACGGCGAAAACGAGGAAGTTCTTTCTGAAAATGCAACAATCAGCCTTTATCCCGAAAGGTTTACCGTAAGCCTTGACGGCTCAAAGGAAGATATCGTTATGGAAATGGCTAAAATCAAGCAGCTTTCTCTTGCAGGCAAGGATACAATCCTTGTTGTTGACGATAAGATTTTCCTTGACATCGGCAGCCAGATTCCCCGCTCACCCACGAAGTATATTGCAGCGTGGAGATACCTTACAGGTAAGGAATATAAATAAAAAAGAGACAGCCATAGAGCTCATCTCTTCAGAACAGTAAAAAAGATGCACGAAATTCGTGCATCTTCTATTTTTTCTCAGCATATACAGTTGTTTTTAAAGCAAAATAGTGGTAAAATCTCTTTT
>JBGVGP010000303.1:0-5692 GCA_045121735.1 Acutalibacteraceae bacterium | reverse complement strand
TTACTCTCGGCCTTTCGTCACGCAGGCCTTCCATTATATAGCTTTTAGCCTTGACTGCCTGCTGAGTTGTGAGTGCTTCCACACCTTCAAGCGGATAGCTTAAGCCAAGCTCCTTATACTTTCCGGCGCCCATTGTGTGATAGGGCAGCACGTCGAGGGCCTTAAGATTTTTAAGGTGAGCAAGGTATCTGCCGAGATTTTTCAGGTCCTCCTTCTCGTCGGTATAGCCGCTGACAACAACGTGTCTTACCCAAAGAGGGATTCTTTTTTCACTGAGATACTCTGCAAAATCAAGGACGTTTCCGTTGTCTGTGCCGGTCAGAGTTCTGTGCTTTTCGGGGTCAATGTGCTTTATGTCAAGCATAACAAGGTCGGTGTGCTTCATAAGCTCATCAAATCTGCCTACAAGCTCGGCATTGTTTTTGTTGAAAACTATACCCGAGGTGTCGATGCAGGTGTGAATATTCTGCTTTTTTGCCTTTTGAAAAAGCTCAGTTACAAAATCAAGCTGTAAAAGAGGCTCACCACCGGTTACGGTGATGCCGCCTCTTTTGTAAAAGTCTCGGTTTTTATTGTATTCTGCGAGAAGCTCTTCGGCGGTTGTTTCTTTACCCTTGCCTGTTTCCCACGTGTCGGGATTGTGGCAGTAAAGGCATCTGAGGGGACAGCCCTGAAGAAAAACGACAAAGCGTAATCCCGGACCGTCTACTGTGCCGAAGCTTTCTGTTGAATGAACGAAACCCTTCATAGCTTTAGATTTCGTCGTGGAAGGTTCTTGAAATAACCTCGTCCTGCTGTTCCTTTGTAAGCTTGATGAAGTTAACAGCATAGCCGCTTACACGAACGGTAAGCTGAGGGTATTTTTCGGGATGTGCCTGTGCATCAAGGAGAGTTTCCTTTGTGAACACATTAACATTAAGGTGATGTCCGCCCTTCTGAACATAGCCGTCAAGAAGAGAAACAAGGTTGTCTATCTGATTCTGGTTAGCTGCCATTTTGGTTTCCTCCTTTGGAAATTTTGTTTTAAAATTATCTGTTGTCGCCTTTTTCGTAAATTTCGCCGTCAAGGCCTTCAAAAAGTGTGGGTGAGAAGCAAGCTCCGCCTGCACAGTCAAGGTCTACATCGATGTCACCTGCAAAAATCTTGTCGTCCTTACCGAGTGCACCGGGGATGATTGAGAAGGTATTTGAAATACCGTCCTGTGCATCGATGAAGGGAAGCTTTGCAACAGAAGCAAGTGAAGCAACAGCGCCGTGAGTATCACGTCTGTGCATGGGGTTAGCACCGGGAGCGAAGGCTTCGCCCTTCTTTCTGCCGTCGGGAGTTGCGCCGGTGTTTTTACCGTAAACAACGTTTGATGTGATTGTAAGAATTGATGTTGTGGGGATACTGTCACGGTAGGTGTGGTTCTTTCTTATGTGCTCCATAAAGCGGTGAACAACATCATAAGCAATGCTGTCAACACGGTCATCGTCGTTACCGTATTTGGGGAAGTCACCCTCAACCTCGTAGTCGGTTGCGATGCCCTGCTCGTTACGGATAACCTTAACCTTTGCATACTTGATTGCTGAAAGTGAGTCAGCAACAACTGAAAGACCTGCGATACCTGTTGCAAACCAGCGTGTAACCTTCTTATCGTGAAGAGCCATCTGGATTTTTTCGTAGCAGTATTTATCGTGCATATAGTGGATGATGTTAAGTGTATTTACATAAACACCTGCAAGCCACTTCATCATTTCGTCATAGCGCTTCATAACCTCATCATAGTCAAGGTATTCGCTTGTGATGGGTCTGTATTCGGGAGCAACCTGCTTTCCTGAAATTTCGTCAACACCGCCGTTGATAGCGTAAAGAAGACACTTTGCAAGGTTAGCTCTTGCACCGAAGAACTGCATTTCCTTACCGACCCTCATTGATGAAACACAGCAGGCAATTGCATAGTCATCACCGTGAGTAAATCTCATAAGGTCATCGTTTTCATACTGTATAGAGGATGTTTCAATTGAAATCTTTGCACAGAAGCGCTTGAAGTTTTCGGGAAGATTTACTGACCAGAGAACTGTAAGGTTGGGCTCGGGTGCAGCACCGAGGTTTTCAAGAGTGTGAAGGTAACGGTAGGACATCTTTGAAACAAGGTGTCTGCCGTCAATACCTACACCGCCGATCGATTCTGTTACCCACTGGGGGTCGCCTGAGAAAAGTGCGTTATATTCGGGAGTACGAGCAAACTTGATAAGACGGAGCTTCATAATGAAGTGGTCTACCATTTCCTGAATCTGCTCTTCGGTGTAAATGCCGTTTCTGAGGTCTCTTTCTGCATAGATGTCAAGGAAGGTTGAGGTTCTGCCAAGGCTCATTGCAGCACCGTTCTGTTCCTTAACAGCTGCAAGGTAACCGAAGTAGAGCCACTGGATAGCTTCCTTTGTGTCCTTTGCGGGCTTTGAGATGTCGTAGCCGTAGCTTGCAGCCATCTTCTTAAGGTCCTCAAGGGCACGGATCTGTTCTGAAAGCTCTTCTCTGTCACGGATAACCTGTGAGTACATTGCGCTTCTTGTGGTTTCCTTCTGCTCCATTTTGTCAGCAATAAGGCGGTCAATACCGTAAAGAGCAACTCTTCTGTAGTCACCGATGATTCTGCCGCGGCCGTAAGCGTCGGGAAGACCTGTGATGATGTGGCTTGAACGGCAGGCTCTCATTTCGGGAGTGTATGCATCGAAAACACCTGCGTTGTGGGTCTTTCTGTGTACAGTGAAGAACTCCTTGATTGAGGGGTCGATTGTGTAGCCGTTGTCAGCACAGGCTTTTTCAGCCATACGGATTCCGCCGTAGGGCATAAGAGCACGCTTGAAGGGCTTGTCCGTCTGGAAGCCTACGATAACTTCCTTTTCCTTGTCAAGATAGCCGGGAGCGTGTGATGTGATGGTTGAAATAACATCAGTGTCCATATCAAGAACGCCGCCTGCTTCTCTTTCCTTCTTTGTAAGCTCAAGCACCTGCTCCCAGAGAGCAGTTGTTTTTTCTGTGGGGCCTACAAGGAAATCCTCGTTGCCGTCATAGGGTGTATGGTTATGTCTGATAAAGCTTCTTACATTGATTTCTTTTGACCATGTACCAAAATCAAAGCCATACCATTCGTCGTAATTATAGTTCATATTGACATTCCTTTCTGTATCATATTTTTACATTCACATTATATCACAAAGGTTTTCTTCGGTCAATAAAACTATGCCCAATATTGAAGGGAAAATTCTGTTAAATAATGTATAATTTTAATAGTAGTAAGTAGTAAGGGGTAAGGGGCGAGTGACGGGGAATTGTACCTGTTATAACAAAACAGCCACATACGAAACCGTACATGGCTGTTATAGCTTTAATTATTTCTGCCCGTAGTAGGCATTGGGGCCGTGCTTTCTCATATAATGCTTATCAAGAAGATACTGCTCAATGGGCTGCTTTGCAGGGTTAAGCTGCTCTGCGTGGTAAGCCATGTTTGCAACGGTTTCCATAACAACGGCATTGTGCACTGCCTCTTTGGGAGTTTTGCCCCAGGCAAAGGGTCCGTGCTTATAAACAATTACACCGGGCACTGCCATCGGGTCAATGCCCTCAAAGGCTTCGATAATAACAGTGCCTGTCTCTTTTTCATAGGCGCTTTCAACCTCTTCGGGTGTAAGCTGACGGGTACAGGGGATAGCACCGTAAAAATAGTCAGCGTGGGTTGTGCCGTAGGCGGGGATGCTTCTTCCTGCCTGTGCCCATGAGGTTGCCCAGGGGGAGTGAGTGTGAATTACACCGCCAAGCTTGGGGAATGCCTTATAAAGCTCGATGTGAGTGGGTGTATCTGATGAGGGGTTGAGCTTACCCTCAACAACGTTGCCCTCAAGGTCAACAACAACCATATCATCGGCTGTCATAACATCGTATTCAACACCGCTGGGCTTGATAACGATAAGACCCTTTTCACGGTCAATACCGCTTACGTTACCCCAGGTAAATGTTACAAGGTTATATTTCGGTAAGCTGAGGTTAGCCTCAAGCACCTCTTGTTTTAACTGTTCAAGCATTGTTTTTTTCTCCTTAATAGTTCTTTATTGAATAGCAGATACCGCCGATTATGTAACCGAGAACTGCGGGTACAAGGGCAAAGGCAGTAAAAGCAAGGTCTGTTCTGCCGAAAACGATAAAGGGAAGTGCAATTATAATTGCGGCAAAAATTACGGGTGAAAGCCAACCGAGGACGTTGCCTCTTCTTACTGACAGAACTGAACAGATAAAAGCGGTAAGGGGAAGAATAAGATACTGTGCAAAAATCATGTAAAACAGCTCGTCACCCTCCTTGAGAAGGAATGCCCACACTGCGGCAGCGAGTGCAAAAACGATGAAAATGATAAAGGACTTGTTCTTTTTTAACATAGTAATACCTCTTTCAGCTTCTTGTTTTGAGAATAAAGGTTGTTATGCTGTAGGGCTTAAGGTCAGCTTCAAGCAGTGAGCCCTTTAAAACGGGTGCAGTCACCTCTGTCCAGTGCTCACCGTCCTCAAGGCTTCCGCTTGTGCGTATTGCCTGACAGGTGCACTCGGGTGAAAGCTCCTCAAGGTCAAGTGAGAGGCTTCTCTCTTTCGATTTGCTGTTCACCGCAACAATAACAAGCTTATTTTCATTTTTATTATAAGCGCCGACGGTATATCTGTCAATGGGTAACAGGGTCATTCCGGGACGGATGTAGCGTGTGAACTGACCGAAGCAGTAATATTTTTGTGAAAGAAGAATTTCTTCTTTCACAAAATCACAGCTTGCAACACCCCAGAAGCCTTTTGTCATATCCACCTGAGGACCGTCGTAGTTGCCGTCAAAGGGCTCACTTCCCGTATAAGAGCCGATGGCCTGCCACATTATCCATGCCTGAGGTGAAAGAAGGGTAAGGTCCTGAATAATCTTATATGCAAACCAGAGTCCCGGTCCCATACCGTTTTTGCAGCCTCTTACGCTGTGGTTCCAGTCTGTTTCCGTCATCCATAAGGGAATATTTCTTCTTATGGCATAGTCGCCAAGTCGCTTCCACGCTCTTGAGTAGGTGTGAACGCTTATGCGGTCGACGTGGCTCCATACCTCGTCGGTGAATTTTCTGCAGGCGATAAGCTGACTTTTACAGTTAGTCTCGTCACTTGCAGTTATATGGGTGTGTGTTAAGCCTCTGTCCTTCATAGCCTTGCTTGTGGCTATAAGAATTCTGTTCTGACTTTCGCCGGGGTCAAAGTGACAGCCCTCCTGCTTGCCTGAATTCTCACGCCAGTAATCGGTGTTGGGCTCATTCATAGCGGCAAGGCTGCCTATTGTTATGCCGAGCTTTCTTTCGATATATTCACATACACCTGCAAGATAGTCGGCAAAATCCTCAACACAGTCTGCTTTGAGGTTGTCACTTATGGCATCATGGCTTCCGCTTGAACAGCCGCTCACAGTCATATAGTAGGGTGGCGAGTTTGAAAAAGCCTCAACAAAAGCCTCGTCACCTGCAGCCTCAACGCATTTTTTAAGAACATTAAGCTGATTTTTATCTGCGTCGGGTGTGAAGCGTATTCCGCCAAAGCCAAGGTATTTTATCCAGCCGGGAATTTTTGAATCGGTACGGGTGATGTGGTTATGGGTGGGGTCATCACCACCGCCGATATTGTAGCGCATAATGTTAA
>JBGVGP010000302.1:0-3419 GCA_045121735.1 Acutalibacteraceae bacterium | reverse complement strand
CGCTACTTCGTCAGCACAAACTCCGTTTATCGTTTTCTTTACAGAAAAGCTCATCACTCCGTTGTGCTTCCTCTTCCCCAAAAAGCCTATCGGGCTTTTCGGGGGCCCCAATTACCCACACGTTCGTTGATGGGCTCTTTTTCCGTCAGCCTTTCCGTTACTCCCGTCCCGACATTCGCCCACGCTGCAGTGTGGTTTCACCTGCTCGTTACGGGTCAGTATGTACAAGCTGCCTCTGTGCGGCAGTTAATTCCGAATTCCGAATTCCGAATTGTCCTGTGCTGTCAGGCATAGCCCTTACTACTTACTACTTACTACTAAAAAAGCCGCCCAAACGGGCGGCTTCCTGCCTACTGACTACTTATCTGTGCCTTTACTGACAGTCCAAGCGGACTGTCAGGAATGGTGCAGGATGCCCTTTTCTTCTCTCCGAAGCTGTACACGGTACTGCGAGAGGGAGAAAAAAGGGCAAAGCGACACAAAAGCCGACAGGGTTCGATGCTCTGTCGGCTTTTTGTTTATACTTATAATGTTTTATTATTCCGTGTCGCCGTTCCTGTGCCGTTACCGACAGTCCGCATTATATTTCTACTTTGCGGATTGTATCCTTGAGACATTCTGCACTCTTTCTGAGCGCTTCAATCTCCTTATCTGAAAGAGGAAGAATAAGCTTGCTTGTAGCACCGTCACGGCCTACAACGTTAACAAGGCTGAGACATACATCGTCAATGCCGTATTCACCGTGAAGCATTGTTGAAACGGTAAGAGGTGTATCGATACCGCCCATAAGGCTGCGGCAGATGTGGCATACTGATGCTGAAACCGCATAGAAGGTTGCACCCTTATCAAGGATAACTCTTGCGCCGGAATTACGCACGTAGTCTTCAATTACCTCATAATTGATTTCGGGATAGGTTGTGCCGTCGTTACGGATAATTGATGAGCTGCAGTCTGCAATGGGTACGTTTGAAATGTTTGCAAGTGTCCAGGGAACAAAGGAGCTGTCACCGTGCTCACCCATAACATAAGCGTGAACATTTCTCTCATTAATGCCGTAAAGCCTTGAAAGCTTTGCACGAAGTCTTGCAGTATCAAGGATAGTACCTGAACCGATGATTCTTTCTTCAGGAATACCTGAAATCTTACAGAACACGTAAGTAAGAACGTCAACGGGGTTACTAACAATAATATATGTTGCATCAGGTGCATACTTTGTAATTTCAGGTGTGATACTCTTAAGGATATCAATATTAACCTGAGCAAGGTCAAGACGGGACATACCGGGCTTTCTTGCTGCGCCTGAAGTAATAATTACAATATCTGAATTTACAGCATCCTTGAACTCACCTGAATATACACGGCAGGGAGTAACAAAGGGAGTACCCTGCTGAATGTCAAGTGCTTCACCGTATGCTTTTTTGCTATTAATGTCAAGCATACAGATTTCGTTGGCAAGGCCCATTAACATAAGTGAGTATGAAATGGTGGAACCAACACTGCCTGAGCCGATAATAGTAATTTTTTTCATTGCTTTATCATCCTTTTTTAGATTATACTAATTAAAATACCATTATTGATTATAACACATCTTTTTTCAAAAAGTAAACTATAAATTTAACATATCGCTATTATTTTTTTGCATATTTATATTTTTTTCACCTTTTTCTGAATAATCTGTAACCGCTTGACCGAATTGCATATCAGCAGGTCTGCTGAAGCGTTCCCCGTGAGCTATCGATTTTCTTTCATAGCAGGTAAATGGTGACACCTCGTCAGTAATATGGCAGGGCTCAAATGCACCCTTGTGAATATCATAAGTGTTGCGCATAGTATTCTCCTTTCACACGATTAGTATATGCAGATTTTTTATAAAAAAACTGTCACCCTTTTTCCCTCTTCCCATATACTGTTAATGTAAGGTCGGTAAGACGCCTGACCTTAAACGGCAGACAGCATACGTCTGTCATCCCCGGGGAAAGGAGGTCAGTTCAATGGCTTGTAACAACGGTCTTTTCGGCGGTAACTGCTGCTCATGGATTATCATCCTTCTCGTTTTAATGTGCTTCTGCGGCGGCGAAGGCGGCACTTATGCAGGTGGTGGCTGTGGCTGCGGCGGTAGCTGTGGCTGTCAGAACAATTGCGGCTGCTAATCAGACAGTCGATAACGGCGTGACGAAAGTAGTCAGTAGTCAGTAGTCCGTAGTCAGGAAAACGCACCGAAAATCGGTGCGTTTTTTGTGCTGAAGCTCGTGAAAATTCGGAATGCGAAATTCGGAATTAACTGCCTCACAGAGGCAAAACGTACATACTGACCCGTAGCGAGCAGGTGAAAGCACATTGTAGTGTGGGCGAATGTCGGGACGGGAGTTCCGGAAAGGCTGGCGGTAAAAGAGCCCATCAACGAACGTGTGGATAATTGGGGCCCCCGAAAAGCCCGATAGGCTTTTTGGGGAAGAGAAAGCACAACGGAGTGATGAGCTTTTCTGTAAAGAAAACGATAAACGAAGTTTGTGCTGACGAAGTAGCGGCTTTTTAGTAGAAAGCTGTTGAAACTGAGTAGTCCGCAGTCGCTATCTGTTCAGCACACAAGTAGTAACTAAATTTTTCCGTAGAGTTGTAAAGTTGTGATTGATACTTGATTTGCCAACATATAACAAGTACCCGTCAGCAGAAATTCACTCGGAAAAATTTCCGATTACGGCTGTTAGCCCCTGCAAAAGCGTGCTTTTGCTTACTTTTGCCACAAACGGCAAAAGTAAGAGCCCAGCCGACTCGAGGCAGAAGGAATTTAAGCTTACAGCAAGAGCAAATAAAAAAGGAAGGAGCAAGCCCCTTCCCTACAATAATCTATGACCGACGGAACACGGAATAATTCGTAATTCGGAATTGAAGGATTTACGTTCGCAAAGGTCAAAAAAGGTCAAATTTAAGATATTTAAAGCAAATGCTTAAAAATCAACGAAAAACAAAGCTTTGCATTTGTCAAGCGGCAAAATCAGACTTTGATTTTAAGGAAAACACGGCTATAATATAATCAAGGTCAAAGATAGTCAAAGTCAAAAATCAGGACAGCATAAGGAAGTGATACAATGAATATTTCAAACGCCATAACGGAAATGATAATAGATATGCTTGAGGAAAAAAGCGAAATTGAATTTCAGCGCAACATACTCGCACAAAGCCTCGGCTGTGTACCGAGCCAGATAAACTACGTGCTTTCCTCACGCTTCACACCTGAAAGCGGGTTTCTTGTTGAAAGCCGAAGAGGCGGCGGAGGATGCATAAAAATAACCCGACTCAGCTACAATAAAGACAGTCTTATTTCCGAGGTCTTCTCTTCTGTAGGCGACAGAATTGACGAGGCAACGGCAAAAAATCACCTCGTTAACCTTGTATACCACGGAATACTCGACAAGCAC
>JBGVGP010000301.1:0-3208 GCA_045121735.1 Acutalibacteraceae bacterium | reverse complement strand
TGCACTCGGTGAAATTGAAAGCATCAGTGAGGGCAGAAGAATAATTGCCGAAAACGAAAAGGTAACTACCTTTAATGAAGAGCATACTCCCGGATGGGATGAAGCCTATGACAGATTTTGTGAAATTGTAAAAAGATAGTTGGTTTACAGCTATATCAAAAAAATATTTACTAAAGGAGAAATTAAAATGTTATATCCCAAAATTGGTATAAGACCCGTTATTGACGGACGTTGGGGCGGCGTAAGAGAAAGCCTCGAAAAACAGACAATGGGCATGGCAGAAGCTGCCGCAAAGCTCATTTCAGAAAATCTTAAATATCCCGACGGCACACCCGTGCAGTGCGTTATTTCGAACACAACAATCGGTGGCGGTGCAGAGGCTGCAAAGTGCGAGGAGCAGTTCTCAACCGAAAACGTTGTTGCTACTCTTTCCGTAACTCCCTGCTGGTGCTACGGTTCAGAAACCTTTGATATGAATCCCAACACAATCAAGGCTGTATGGGGCTTCAACGGTACAGAAAGACCCGGCGCAGTATATCTTGCTGCTGTTATGGCTGCTTATGCACAGAAGGGTCTTCCTGCTTTCTCAATTTACGGCAGAGATGTTCAGGATATGAACGATAAAACAATCCCTCAGGATGTTGCAGAAAAGATTCTCCGCTTTGCAAGAGCATCCGTTGCAGTAGGCTGGATGAAGAATAAGTCCTATGTAAACCTCGGCGGTATTTCAATGGGCATTGCAGGCAGCTACTGTGATGCTTCAATGTTCCAGAAGTATTTCGGCATCCGTGCAGAGTGGGTTGATATGAGTGATATTATCAGAAGAATCACTCTTGAAATCTATGACAAGGACGAATACGAAAAGGCTCTCAAATGGATCAAGGCAAACTGCAAGGAGGGCTTTGACGTAAATGCAGGTAAGGACCTTCCCGAAATCATCAAAAAGTCCAAGGTTGTTCCCGCTGATAAGGACTGGGAATTCATTGCTAAATTCTCTATTATCGTAAGAGATATTCTTTACGGCAACAAGAAGCTTGACGAGCTCGGCTGGCACGAGGAGGCACTCGGTAAAAATGCTGTTGCAGGTGGCTTCCAGGGTCAGAGAAACTGGACAGACTGGCTTCCCAACGCAGACTTCACCGAAGCAATCATGGCTTCAACCTTTGACTGGAACGGCCCCAAGGCTCCCACACCATTTGCAACAGAAAACGATACACTCAACGGTGTTGCAATGATGCTCGGTACCCTTGTTACAGGCAGTGCTCCCTGCTTCCACGATGTGCGTACCTACTGGAGCCCCGACGCTTGTGAAAGAGTTACAGGCATCAAGCCTGAGGGTAAAGCAAAGGACGGCTTTATCCATCTTATCAACTCCGGTGCAACAGCTCTTGACGGCAGCGGTGCTGCAAAGAACGACAAGGGCGAAGGCTGTATGAAGCCCTTCTGGGAAATGACAGAAGCTGATATGAATGCCTGCCTTGAAGCAACAGACTGGTGCAGAGCAAACTATGAATATTTCCGTGGCGGCGGATTCTCAAGCCACTTCCGCTGCAGAGCTGAAATGCCTGTTACAATGCTTCGTGTAAATATCATTGAAGGTATCGGCCCCGTAATGCAGATTGCAGAGGGTTATACCGCTGACCTTCCCGATAATGCACATACCACTATTGACCTTCGTACAGACCGCACATGGCCTACAACCTGGTTCGTTCCCAACCTTACAGGAAAGGGCGCATTCAAGGATGTTTACTCTGTTATGGCTAACTGGGGTGCAAACCACGGCGTAACAGTTTACGGCCACGTTGGCGCAGATCTTATCACACTTGCTTCAATGCTGCGCATCCCCGTAAATATGCACAACGTACCCGAGGAAAAAATCTTCCGTCCTCACTCATGGGCAGCCTTCGGCACCGAGGACAGTGAAAGTGCAGATTACAAGGCTTGCGAAAAGTACGGTCCCCTTTACGGCTGATAAAAAATAAAAAAGGACGGAAAAACAATGCTCACAAAAGAAATTCAGGTTGCCTTTGACGCCTTCGGAAAGGGCGGCAATATCATAAGCGTAACCAAAATTACAGCAGGACTTATAAACGCCACCTATCTTATCGAAACCGATAAGGGCGAAAAATACATTCTGCAAAAAATCAATACCTTCGTTTTCAAAAATCCTGAGGAGCTTATGGAAAATATTGTAGGTGTAACAGGCTACCTTACCGAAAAAATCAAGCAGGCAGGCGGAGACTATAAGCGCGAAAACCTCAACTTCCTTCCCTGTGCTGACGGTAAGTACTACTACACCGACGTTGAGGGCGGCGCATGGAGAATGTACATTTACGTTGATAATGCCCGTACCTACAATAAGGCAGAAAGCCCCGACGATTTCCGCAGAGCAGGCGGCACCTTCGGCAGATTTATGAAGCTGCTTTCAGGCTATAACGCTGAAACTCTTCACGAAACTATTGCAAACTTCCACCATACTCCCACACGCTATCAGAACTTCCTTAAGGCTCTTGAGGCTGATGTGAAGGGCAGAAAAGCAGAGGTTGAAGATGCAATTAAGTTTGTAACTGACCGTGAGGCTGATACCCATAAGCTTACAGACCTTGTTGCACAGGGTAAGCTTCCCTTAAGAGTTACCCATAACGATACAAAAATCAACAACGTGCTGTTTGACCTTGACTCACACGAAAGCATCTGTGTAATTGACCTTGATACAATTATGCCCGGCCTTTCACTTTACGATTTCGGTGACAGCATCCGTTCAGGTGCAAACAAGGCAAACGAGGACGAAAAGGACCTTTCAAAGGTAGGCGTTGACCTCGAGCTTTTCGAAAGCTATGCTGACGGCTTCCTTAGTGAAACTGCAAAAAGCCTCAACGATGAGGAAATTGCAAACCTTGCCTTCGGTGCAAAGCTTATGACCTTTGAATGCGGTATCCGTTTCCTTACCGACTACCTTGAGGGTGACGTTTATTTCAGAACAACCTATCCCGAGCATAACATTGTAAGGGCAAGAAATCAGTTCAAGCTTGTAGCCGATATGGAAGAGCATATGGACGAAATGAACGCCATTGTTGAAAAGTATAAGAATAAATACAGATAAATAAAATCGGATAACTGAAGAAACAGCCACGCATTCTTATGCGTGGCTGTTTCGCTTTTTAATATCCTCACTACTTACTACTTGCTACTCGGCCCTCGGCCCTTT
>JBGVGP010000300.1:0-13493 GCA_045121735.1 Acutalibacteraceae bacterium | reverse complement strand
ACCGCCGAGATTGTAGCCGATCATAACATCGCCTCTTATCGGATACATAGCCTCAAGCTGCATACCGATAAATTCGGCAGCTTCATCAAGTGAAAGGGGTAATGTAAATCTGTCAATACCCATTTCATTAGTAACCTGGAATGCGCCGACGATACCCTTGAGATCTTCAATGTAAAAACGTGCAATATCCTGAATCGCTTCTCTGTCTGCAGGATCACGCGGATCAAGACCGTATTCCATGTAATCTTCAGGATACGGAGTAATACCAAAAATTCTTACACCGTTTTCAGCAAACTCTTTAGAATCTTCTTTCCAGTTAATGTAACTTTTTGAAAGATTACCGTCTGCATCGTAAGGAAACGGAATATCATCACGGAACCACTCAATGTTGCCTTCGTTAAGCAGCTCGTAGTCAGGCTCCGCATGGCAGACACCCTTCATAAATCCGTCTACTTTTTCTTCCGCTACGGTAACATTATCGTCAAATCTCGCAAACGGAGTTCCGACAATCATCGTAAGAAACGGTGTGATAATTGTGAGTAATAAAGCTATAATTTTCATACAATCTTCCCCTTTTGTGATATAAATCATACTAACACAAGAAAACTGTATTATCAATAACATTTCTGAATAAAATGTCGGTTATTGTACAAACCTACAACAATGTATAGCTTATTGGCATAAAAAAAGAGGTAAGCCTTGCGACTTACCTCTTTAAAAGTTAGGTTAATTATTCGTTGATAGCTGTAACAACGCCTGAACCAACTGTACGGCCACCTTCACGGATAGCGAAACGAAGACCTTCTTCGATAGCGATCGGAGTGATGAGCTCAACGTTCATTGTAACGTTGTCACCAGGCATACACATTTCAACGCCTTCAGGAAGGCTGATAACGCCTGTAACGTCTGTTGTTCTGAAGTAGAACTGAGGACGGTAGTTGTTGAAGAACGGTGTATGACGGCCACCTTCGTCCTTATTAAGAACGTAAACCTGACCAGCAAACTTTGTGTGCGGGTGAATTGAACCGGGCTTTGCAAGAACCTGACCACGCTCGATGTCTGTTCTCTGGATACCACGAAGGAGAGCACCGATGTTGTCACCTGCCTCAGCGTAATCGAGGAGCTTACGGAACATTTCGATACCTGTAACAACAGTCTTTCTCTTCTCTTCTGTAAGACCAACGATTTCAACTTCTTCTGAAAGCTTGAGCTGTCCACGCTCAACTCTACCTGTAGCAACTGTACCACGGCCTGTGATTGTGAAAACGTCTTCAACAGGCATGATGAACGGAAGGTCAGCCTTACGATCCGGTGTCGGGATGTAAGAGTCAACTGCATCCATGAGCTCCCAGATAGGTGCAAGCTCAGGAGCTGATGTGTCTCCACCAGCATACTCAAGAGCCTTAAGAGCTGAACCCTTGATGATCGGTGTGTCGTCACCCGGGAATTCATACTCGCTAAGTGTTTCACGGATTTCCATTTCAACGAGTTCAAGAAGCTCTTCGTCGTCAACCTGGTCGCACTTGTTCATGAATACGATGATGTAGGGAACGCCAACCTGACGAGCAAGAAGGAGATGTTCCTTAGTCTGAGCCATCGGGCCGTCTGTTGCAGCGATAACGAGGATAGCACCGTCCATCTGAGCAGCACCAGTGATCATGTTCTTGATATAGTCAGCATGGCCCGGGCAGTCAACGTGAGCGTAGTGACGTGTATCTGTCTCGTACTCAACGTGAGCTGTGTTGATTGTGATACCACGCTCTCTCTCTTCAGGAGCCTTATCGATGTTAGCGTAGTCGATGAATGCTGCGCCACCCTTCATAGCGAGTGTCTTTGTGATAGCAGCTGTCAATGTTGTTTTACCGTGGTCAACGTGGCCGATTGTACCAATGTTAACGTGCGGCTTACTTCTTTCAAATTTTTCCTTTGCCATTTGGAATTTCCTCCCTTTGGTTAATTATTAATTAAAAATATTCAATGCATACTGCATAAATCCATTGTACCAATTTTAGAAACAAAATTCAAGTACTTTTTCAAAAATAACTTAGTCCTTGCTTCTTGCGCTGATGATTTCGTCAGAAACTGACTTAGGTACTGCAGCGTAGTGGCTCGGCTCCATAGCGTACTGACCACGGCCCTGTGTCTTAGAACGGAGGTCTGTTGCATAACCGAACATGTTTGAAAGCGGGATATGAGAGTCAACCTGAACAGCACCTGTTCTCTGTTCCTGGCCGAGGATCATACCACGACGTGAGTTAACGTCACCCATAACGTCACCGAGATAATCTGTCGGAACGATGATAGCAACCTTCATGATGGGCTCCATAAGAACAGCTGCTGCCTTCTTCATTGCATCCTTGAATGCCATTGAACCGGCAATCTTAAATGCCATTTCAGATGAGTCAACTTCATGGTAAGATCCATCGTAAAGAGTAACCTTAACGTCAACTACAGGGTAACCGGCGAGTACACCTGACTGCATTGCACCCTTAACACCTGCTTCAACAGCAGGAATATATTCCTTCGGAATAGCACCGCCGACAACAGCGTTAACAAACTCAAAGCCCTTCTCAGGATTCGGCTCGATACGGATTTTAACATGACCGTACTGACCCTTACCACCTGACTGACGTGAGTACTTGCAGTCAACGTCTGCTTCCTTAGTGATTGTTTCTCTGTAAGCAACCTGAGGCTTACCGATGTTAGCTTCAACCTTAAACTCACGAAGCATACGGTCAACGATGATCTCAAGGTGAAGCTCACCCATACCGGCGATGATTGTCTGACCTGTTTCTTCGTCTGTGTAGCAACGGAATGTCGGGTCTTCTTCAGCAAGCTTCTGAAGAGCGATACCCATCTTTTCCTGACCTGCCTTTGTTTTCGGCTCGATAGCTACGCGGATAACAGGCTCCGGGAACTCCATTGATTCGAGAATGATAGGATGCTTCTCGTCACAGAGTGTGTCACCTGTTGTTGTGTTCTTAAGACCAACAGCTGCAGCGATGTCACCTGAGTAAACGATGTCAAGGTCCTGTCTGTGGTTTGCGTGCATCTGAACGATACGACCCAAACGCTCGTTGTTGTCCTTAACTGAGTTATAAACAGTTGCACCAGCGTTGACTGTACCTGAATATACACGGAAGAAGCAAAGCTTACCAACGAACGGGTCTGTTGCAATCTTGAAAGCAAGAGCTGCAAACGGAGCGTTGTCTGATGAAGGACGTGACTCTTCTTCTTCTGTATCCGGGTTCACACCCTTGATGTCTTCAACATCTGTCGGTGCGGGCATATAAGCAACGATATTGTCAAGGAGCATCTGAACGCCCTTGTTACGGTATGAAGTACCGCAGCAAACAGGAACCATATCGTTTGCGATTGTTGCCTTACGGATGCAAGTCTGGATTTCTTCGATTGTGAGCTCTTCGCCCTCGAAGAATTTTTCCATAAGTGCTTCGTCCTGCTCAGCAACCTTTTCGATAAGTTCGTCATGATACTTCTGAGCGATTTCAACCATATCAGCAGGAATTGCTTCAGTTCTTACATCAAGACCCTTATCATCATAATATACTTCAGCTTCCATCTTTACGAGGTCGATAATACCTCTGAACTCAAGCTCTCTGCCGATAGGAAGCTGGATTGGAACAGCGTTACATTTAAGACGCTCTTTCATCATGTCGACAACGTGATAGAAATCTGCACCCATGATGTCCATCTTATTAACGTATACCATACGCGGTACACGGTATTTATCAGCCTGACGCCAAACTGTTTCAGACTGAGGCTCAACACCGCCCTTTGCGCACAAAACAGTAACTGAACCGTCAAGTACACGAAGTGAACGCTCAACTTCAACTGTGAAGTCAACGTGACCCGGGGTGTCGATGATATTAATTCTGTGATTCTTCCAGAAACATGTTGTAGCAGCAGATGTGATTGTGATACCACGCTCCTGCTCCTGAACCATCCAGTCCATTGTTGCTGCACCGTCGTGTGTTTCACCAATCTTGTGGTTAACACCGGTGTAGAAAAGGATACGCTCAGTTGTTGTTGTTTTACCGGCGTCGATGTGAGCCATGATACCGATGTTTCTGGTTAATTCAAGTGGCACTTGTCTTCCCATATTAACCTCCGTAAATTAAACACTTTAATAAACACCTGATAAACAGGAAGATTACCATCTGAAGTGTGCAAAAGCCTTGTTTGCTTCTGCCATTCTGTGAGTATCTTCGCGCTTCTTGAATGCTGCACCTGTTTCGTTAACAGCATCCATGATTTCGTTAGCAAGACGCTCTTTCATTGTTCTTTCTGAACGAAGACGTGAGTAAGATGTAATCCATCTAAGACCAAGGGTCTGACGTCTTTCGGGACGTACTTCCATCGGAACCTGATAAGTAGCACCACCAACACGGCGAGCCTTAACTTCAAGTACGGGCATTACGTTCTCCATTGCAGCTTCGAAAACCTCAACAGGATCCTTAGCTGTCTTTTCCTTGATGATATCGAAAGCGTCGTAAACGATCTTCTGTGCGACACCCTTCTTACCATCGTACATAACATTGTTGATAAGTCTTGTTACCAACTTAGAATTGTAAAGCGGATCGGGCAAAACATCACGTTTTGCAATCTGGCCTCTTCTTGGCACTTCGCTTCCCTCCTTCATATTAATGATATCATAGGTACTCAAGTGACAAAACCCTGTGGCGCCAATGGAGAAGCACATACATAAATATATATACACTCTCACATTGTTACGCAGCGTACCTTACCCTGCGCAGCCTGCAAGAAGATTCTGTCTTTTAAAAAACGTTCCTTTAAAGCAGGAATTACTTTTTAGCAGCCTTAGGACGCTTTGCACCGTACTTTGAACGAGACTGCATTCTTCCGTTAACGCCCTGGGTATCAAGTGTACCACGAACGATATGGTAACGAACACCGGGAAGGTCCTTAACACGGCCGCCACGGATGAGAACAACGCTGTGCTCCTGAAGGTTGTGACCTACGCCGGGAATGTAAGCTGAAACTTCGATTCCGTTTGTAAGACGAACTCTTGCGATCTTACGAAGAGCTGAGTTCGGCTTCTTCGGTGTAGCTGTCTTAACTGCTGTGCAAACGCCGCGCTTCTGAGGAGAGTTATGGTCTGTCATAACATTCTTCTTTGAGTTGAGGCCCTTGAGAAGAGCAGGTGCCTTAGGCTTCTTTACGAGTGTTTCTCTACCGTTACGAACTAACTGGTTAAAGGTAGGCAATCGTAGCATCTCCTTTCCTGAAATATTTATGTACGCATAATCGCACACTTTGGTATTATATATTACCCTGTCAAATTTGTCAACAGTTTTTTTATTTCAGTATGGGTAAAAAAGCAATATTGTATACTTGCTCATTTTGCACAATAAGCGGGTACCTTTTTGTGGGAATATTCACCAAAAAATGCCCAATTATGCCGTACAGGTAAAAATACCGACGCTATGCAAATACACAGGTCGGTATATATACTAATATAATGTAAGCCTTACAAAGAAGGATGCAAGAAGAAAGCAGGTGAAATCCGCCGCAAGTCCTGCCCAGAGGGTATGGCGTGTTTTTCTGATGCCTATTGCCGAAAAGTAAACTGTTACGGCGTAAAGGGTTGTATCTGTTGAGCCCATAAGCACAGATGCCACCTGACCGAGAAATGAGTCCGGGCCGTGCTCCTTTAGTACCTGCTCAAAGAAGGTCATTGAGCCTCCACCTGACACGGGGCTTATAAGTGCCATAGGTATAACCTCGGCAGGTATATTGAGCTTTTGTGCAACAGGAGAAAAGACGTCGGCAAGGACAGTCAGTGCTCCGCTTGCCCTGAGCATGGTTACAGCAACAACAAGACCTGTAATTGAGGGCATAAGCTCATATACGGTACGCAGTCCCCTCCTTGCTCCCTCCATAAAGCAATCGAATACCTTTATTTTTTTATATAAGCCCAGTACAACGGTTGCCGTAACCGTAAGGGGCAAAACCCAATATGAAAGTGCATCAAGCAAATAAGTCACCTCGCAGGAATCTGTTGCCGAGCTTTGCACACACTATAGCCACCGTAAGGGCGCAAAGGCTTGTAAGAAAGGAAGCGGGCAGAACAGACATAGGACTTACCGAGCCGTACTGCGCACGGAAGGTTGCTACGGTTGTAGGGATTATATGCATTGCCGCAGTATTCATAACAACAAACACTATCATTTCGTCACTTGCTCTTGAGGTGTCGGGATTTATATGCTGAAGCCTGCGCATAGCCTCAAGACCCAAAGGTGTTGCCGCATTACCGAGCCCCAATACATTTGCCGTAATGTTCATTGAAATTGCTTCAAGCACCTCCTTTTCCTTTCTAAGGCGTGGAAAAATCAGCTTTATAACAGGTGAAAGCAGCTTTGAAATACCCTTGGTCACTCCTGCTCTGTCGGCAATTTCCATTATTCCGCCCCACAGACACAGCATAGCGACCAGCCTCATTATAAGCTCAACGGCGTTTGTTCCTCCCTCTACCACCGAAGCAGAAAGCTCATTCATCTGTCCCGTAAGCAGTGCACATATAAAAGAAAAAATAATAAGCACAGGAAAAACGTAATTCATCATAAGCACACAACCTTGTCCTTTTTGTAGTATATATGCCGTCAAAGTGTCAAATATAACTTAGGGACTTTTTATGAAAGACTTTTATGTAAAATTAAGGTGCTGTGTATAATATTTAAATAAGCATATATATTTTGAAAGGATGATACTATGAAGCTTTTAAAAGCACTGGCGGTTATTCTTACGGTAACGCTGCTTTTCACAGCATGCGGAACAACCGACAGTAAGGAAACCACAATCACCACAGAAAGCACTACCGAGACAACAACACAAGCACCCGAAGAGGCTCCCGCTTCAGATGTAACAGACATTATGCTCAGTGATAATGAAATCACAGTAAACGGTACACCTGTAGGTTCTCTCAGCAATTCTTTTGTCTACACTGCAAACGATATTGTTTACTACGAATCAGGCAAGGATTTCACCTACGGAGAAGGCAGTGAGGAAGATGCTCACTCTACCGAGGAAGCAGAAAAGCACACTGTTGTTCATATAACAAAGCCCGGCAAATACAGCCTCAGCGGTAAATTATCCTACGGACAGATTGCAGTTGACCTGGGCGAGGATGCAGAAAAAGACCCCGAGGCCGTTGTAACTCTTATTCTCAACGGCATTGACATTAACTGTGATGTTGCTCCCGCTATTATATTTTATAATGTATACGAATGCTCGAGCAGTGATACAGAAACAGCAACAAAGGACGTTGACACCTCAAAGGCAGGCGCTAATGTAATTATCGCTGACGGAACAGAGAATAAGGTAGACGGCTCCTATGTTGCACGTATTTACAAGCCCGACAGTGTTGTACTCAACGCTTACGGCACAGAGGTTGAGGACGCTAAAAAGCTTCACAAGTATGACGCTGCATTCTATTCAAAAATGTCAATGAATGTAAACGGTGATGAAGAAGGTACAGGTAAGCTCAATATCACAGCCGAAAACGAGGGTCTTGACAGTGAGCTTCACCTTACAATCAACGGCGGTAAAATCAATATCCGTTCAGGTAATGACGGCATCAACACAAATGAGGACGGAGTTTCCGTTACGACCGTAAACGGCGGCACACTCAAAATTACAGTAACAGGTGAAACCGGTGAGGGCGACGGCATTGACTCAAACGGATGGCTTGTTATCAACGGCGGCACCGTAATTGCACAGGCTTGCTCGACAAGCGCCGATGCAGGTATTGACTCTGATATGGGAATTCACATAAACGGAGGTACTGTAATTGCAACAGGCAGTATGCTTGACAGAATAGAGGACGGCAGTCAGCCTTACGCTACCTTCAGTCTCGGTCAGCGTCAGGGCGAAGGCTCAACCCTTTATATCAAGGATGAGACTGACAACACCGTAAAGAAATTTGAAAGTGAAAACGCATTTTCAATCCTTGTTTTCAGTAGTCCCAAGCTGAGTGATGATAGCAGCTACACCTTATGGGATGATGACTATCAGCTTGCAGAAGAAGGCAACGGAATGGGTATGGGTCCCGGAGGAATGGGCATGGGACCCGGAGGAATGAGACCGTAAGCAAAGTTTCATAACAACAAAAAAGATGTATCCGTGACGGATACATCTTTTTTGTTATGTCAGTTTTATTTATCATTTCCCGATTCATATCGACAATAAGTAAAAATCTGTTTTGTCGGGAATGAAAAGGGCTTCAGACTTAAAATAAATGTAAGCACAACAGCAATAAGGAGCCACGCTATTTTACCTGCAGGGCCTGTCATAAGTGCTGACATTACGCCTGCCTTCTTAAGCACAAGGACAACGGGCCAGTGCCAGAGATAAACCTGAAGTGTTCTGCTGCCGAATTTTGTTACAAGCGGAAGTCTTCTGTTAGGCATAAGAGAAATTATTGCAACAGAAAGCACTGCGGTAATCATATAGCACAAGGCTCTGCACAAAAAGCCCCACTTCGAAAAGATTTCACTTGACTCAAAGGAGTTTCGTCCTGTAAACAAGGGTCTGAGAGCAGTAACAATATCTGTCTTTGTAAAGCAAAGAATAAGCCAGGCTAAAATTACAGCAACACTTACAGCCTTTAAAATTTTACTGCTGTTAAGCTTAAGAATATCCTCTTTTGTTATTATCTGACCGCACAGATAGAAGGGATAAAATACAACTATTCTCGAAAGGTAGAGATAGTCGCCTATTGTACTGTCATAACCGACAAACATAGCAAGAAGAACCGAGCAGACAAGAAGATATTTTTTATCAACATTCCTCAAGGCATAGGTAATAACAATGTATATTGCAAGCACAAACATATACCATGGGATTCCGCTGTCCTTAAGCAGATTGAAGCTTATTTTTCCACCCAGAACAAAATTGGTAAGAGAAAAAATAATTTTAGTCGCAAAGCCGACGCTTACATACCTAAGCACCCTTATGAGCACATTTTTATTGCTGTGAAATAAGCCTGAGCAAAAAAGAAACAGCGGCATATGAAAGGCATAGATAAAAACGAAAATTGCTTTATATACACCGGGCTTGGCAGACACAGCATCAGCAAAATGACCTACTACAACAGCAAGGATAAGAAAAAACTTCAGGTTATCGAACAAGCATATTCTGCTATCCTTTTTACTGATATTCATTTAATCACCCTATATTACAAGTTTTCCACATAATAACATTATTTCCCTTTTCAGTCAACCTTTTAAAACTGCAGAGCATTAAGAAGATTTTTTTATATGCTCACCCCCTTGATAAAGCTTACTTTTTATGGTAAAATGTATTGATAATTTATACCCCGTATGAGGTGATACTTTGGCTAAGAAAAAAGAAAACATAAGAAATTTCTCTATCATTGCCCATATTGACCACGGTAAGAGTACACTTGCCGACAGACTTCTTGAAATTACAGATTCTGTTGCAAAGCGCGATATGTCTGCACAGATTCTTGACGATATGGACCTTGAAAGAGAAAGAGGTATTACAATAAAGGCTCACGCCGTTAAGCTTGACTACAAGGCCGCTGACGGCGAGGTTTATGAGCTTAACCTTATCGATACTCCCGGCCACGTTGACTTCAACTATGAGGTTTCACGTTCTCTTGCAGCGTGCGAGGGTGCAATCCTCATCATCGACGCTTCCCAGGGCATTGAGGCACAGACCCTTGCAAACACCTATCTTGCCCTTGACCACGACCTTGAGCTTGTACCTGTAATCAATAAAATTGACCTTCCTGCCGCAGAGCCCGACAGAGTTGCCGCAGAGGTTGAGGACATTATAGGTCTTGACTGCAGTGAGGCTCCCAGAGTTTCCGCAAAAACAGGTGAAAACGTTTCAGAGGTGCTTGAGAAAATCGTACGCGATATTCCCGCTCCCTCAGACTGTGACGATAACGCTCCCCTTAAGGCTCTTATCTTCGACTCCGTTTATGATAACTACAAGGGAGTTATAGTATATGTAAGAGTTATGCAGGGTACGCTCAAAGCCGGTGAAACAATGAAGATGATGGCAACAGGCGCCGAATTCAACGTTGTTGAGGTCGGCTATATGAGAGCAACAGGTCTTGAAAAGTGTGAGCAGCTTTCAGCCGGTGAGGTTGGTTACATTACCGCTTCAATCAAAACCGTGCGTGACGCTAAAGTCGGCGACACCGTAACAAAGCTTGAAAATCAGTCAACAGAGCCACTTCCCGGCTACCGTAAGGTTAACCCTATGGTTTTCTGCGGTGTTTATCCTGCTGACGGTGCAGACTATGAGGCTCTTCGTGATGCACTTGAAAAGCTTCAGCTCAACGACGCTTCACTTTCCTACGAGCCAGAAACCTCAGGCGCTCTCGGCTTCGGCTTCCGTTGCGGCTTCCTCGGTCTTCTTCACCTTGAAATTATTCAGGAAAGACTTGAAAGAGAATATAATCTTGACCTTGTTACCACCGTCCCCTCAGTTGTTTATAAAATACATCTTACTGACGGTGAGGTAGTTGAAATTGATAACCCCACCAACTATCCCGACCAGGCAAAGATTGACTACTGCGAGGAGCCTATCACAAACGCACACATTTACGCTCCCAGCGATTATGTCGGCACAATTATGGACCTTTGCCAGGACAGACGCGGTGTATTCAAGGATATGAAGTATATCACAACCGACAGAGTTGATATTCACTACGAGCTTCCCCTTAACGAAATCATTTACGATTTCTTCGACGCTCTTAAGTCAAGAACAAGAGGCTACGCCTCCTTTGACTATGAGATTTCCGAATACAGACGCTCTACCCTGCAGAAGGTTGACGTTCTTCTCAACGGTGATATTATTGACGCCCTTTCCTTTATCATTCATACCGAAAAGGCTATGGGCAGAGCAAGAAAGATTGCCGAAAAGCTCAAGGAGCATATTCCCAGACAGATGGTTGAAATTCCCATTCAGGTTGCCATCGGCAGCAAGGTTATTGCAAGAGAAACCGTTAAGGCTATGCGTAAAGACGTGCTTGCAAAGTGCTACGGCGGTGACATTACCCGTAAGAAAAAGCTTCTTGAAAAACAGAAGGAAGGTAAAAAGCGTATGCGTCAGTTCGGTACCGTTGAGGTGCCCCAGGAAGCATTTATGGCTGTACTCAAGCTTGACGATACACAGTAATAAAATTATGACAGGAATATATATACACATCCCTTTTTGTAAAACAAAATGTCCTTACTGTGATTTTTATTCCTTTTCACCGAACAATACAGACAGGGACAGCTATTTAAAGGCTGTCCTTTTGTGTCTTTTAAGCTATAAGGACAAAATAAAAGACAGCATTGATACTGTTTATTTCGGCGGAGGCACACCCTCCTTTTTCGGCGGTGAAAGAATAAAAAAGGTAATTGACTGCATAAAGGATAACTATAATATAAGTAATGCGGAAATAACAGTTGAGTGTAACCCCTCAAGCGTTGACGAGGATTTACTCTCTTACCTTGCAAAAGCGGGAGTCAACCGCATCTCAATGGGTATGCAGTCGGCAGTTGATAAGGAAAGAAAAGGTCTTGGCAGACTAAGTGATGCAAAGCAGGTTAAAGCAGCCGTAGACTTGATTAAAAGCTACGGCATAGACAATATTTCACTTGACCTTATGCTCGGCATCCCCTATCAGACTGAAGGAAGCCTTAAGGAAAGCCTTGATTTTATCATTGCGCAAAAGGTAAAGCACATAAGTGCATACATACTAAAAATTGAAGAGGGCACTCCCTTTTCAAAGATGAATTTATCCCTACCCGATGAGGACGAGGTATGTGACCTTTACCTTTGGGCAGCTGATTACCTTGAAAAGCAGGGCTACAGGCAATATGAGATTTCCAACTTTTCAAAGGAAGGCTTTGAAAGCAGACATAATCTCAAGTACTGGCACTGTGAGGAATATCTCGGCATAGGTCCTTCGGCTCACTCCTTTATCGGCGGTGAAAGGTTTTACTATCCCCGCGATTTCAAGGCCTTTATTGAAAACCCCACACCTGCTTATGACGGCACGGGCGGTGATGAGGACGAGTATATTATGCTCTCACTTCGCCTTAGTGAGGGGCTTACCAAAAAAGGATACCGTGAACGCTTTGGCAAGGATATACCCGAAGACATTTTCGAAAAGGCGAGACCACTTGAAAAGACAGGCTTATTAAAAATAACAGATGACGGAATATCACTTACGAAGGAAGGCTTTCTTCTTTCAAACAGTATAATTACTACTTTACGGAGTTGATTTATATGAATAAATACGGTCTTGTGCTGGCAGGCGGCGGTGCAAAGGGTGCTTATCAGATGGGAGCATGGAAGGCTCTCAGGGAAATGGGCATAGAGTTCGACGCAATTGCCGGTGTTTCAATAGGCTCTATAAACGGTGCGCTTATTGCTCAGGGAGACTATGATAAGGCAATGGAATTGTGGAACACTGTTTCAATTGACAAGGGCGTTAATATAACAGAGGAGCTTCCCGACCCTGACAATCTTTTCAGCAAAAAGAACTGGGGTGCCCTGTTCAAGGAAATTGTACGTAACCGCGGAATTGACGCTTCTCCTATGTGCCGCTATATGGAGAACTACATTGACGAGGCAACTATAAGAAAAAACAATATTCCCCTCGGACTTGTAACAGTTCAGCTTAATCAGAAGGCAAGCGGACTTGAAATTTTTCTTGATGAAATACCTGAAGGCAGTCTTATTGATTATCTTATGGCTTCATCAAGCATTCCCCTTGTTACAAACATCGGCCCTGAGGGTGAGAAATTCCTTGACGGAGGTGTTTATGATAACACACCTGTAATGACACTTAAGAAGCGCGGATATAACAAGCTTATCGTTATTGACATTGCAAACATCAAGGGTGTTGCTTACAATCTTGATTTTTCAAACTGTCAGGTTGTTCATATCAAGCCCTACGATACCGACGACCTTGGTGCTGCCTTTGACTTTGACCCTGTGCTTAACCAGAAAAGAATGCAGATGGGATACCTTGATACAAAGAAGGCCTTTGGTGAGCTTTCGGGTAACATATATCATTTCCTGCCCAATGTATACCGTTCAATTATCAGAAAGCACGGTGTTGATGAGTTTTACCAGCTTGAGCTTTTGGCTCACAGACTCGGCGTTTCAAAGGATGTGATATATTCGGAGGAAACGTTTATAAGCACCGTTAAGCTTGCCTACGAAAATGCAAAGCAGGAGCTTGAAGCGAAAAACGAAGCAAGGTCTCATCCGGAGCCTCAGCTTAATCCCGCTGCAGCACAGACTGAAAAAGAGGAAGAAACTGGCATTTTCAATTTTTCTCATTTGCGCAATTATTTCTCACAAAAGAAGACAGGCTTTGAGGAGTTTAAAAAAGCAGTTGCTCTTATTGAAGGTGTATAAACAAAAACAGATGTATCCAACGTGTATCGGATACATCTGTTATATTTTTTTATTAAAGCATA
>JBGVGP010000299.1:0-4571 GCA_045121735.1 Acutalibacteraceae bacterium | reverse complement strand
TGGATTTTTCTGTAACCGGGGTCTTCAAGTGCGTAACGCTTATCTCTGCCCAAAAGCTGAATAATAAGCGAATAGAGATATTCGGTACCTGCGCCGATAATGATTCGGTCGGCGCTTACCTTCATTCCGCGAAACTCAAACAGGTAATCGGCAATAGCCTTTCGAAGCTCATAAATTCCCTGACCGGGTGAACTGACCATAAGCTTTTGGCGCTCATCTGACATTGTTTCGCGCATCAGTTTAGTCCAGGTAGCAAAAGGGAAGTTATCGCTTGCCGTATTGTTTTTTACAAAATCGGCAAAAAAAGCTTCGGTATTATTGCTCACTTCTTCTTCACTTGTTTTGTTGTCTTTCTCCCTAAGCTCAACTGCCGACGCAATATGAGATACATAGAAGCCGCTTTTAGGCACAGAGTAGATATAGCCCTCTGCCATAAGCTGTCCGTAGGCAGACTCAACGGTTATAATACTTATATCGAGATTTTTTGCAAGAGCTCGCTTTGACGGAAGCTTTTCGTCGGGAGCAAGACGGAAGGAGAGAATATCTTCTTTGATGCAAGTGTAAAGATATTCGTAAAGGCTCAAGCCGTTTCTGTTTTCAAAGGAATAAGTGAGCATATATTTTCACCTCAGCTGACTATGTAATTTAAATCGATTTTGGTTATTTTAATAAGGTCACGAATAGTATAATATATATGTATTGAATTGTAAATACAAATTTTAGAAAAAGTTAGGTGTTAAAAATGAAAAGAATAGTAACAATTCAGGATATTTCTTGTGTAGGTAAGTGCTCACTTACTGTTGCGCTTCCAATTATCTCTGCTATGGGTATCGAAGCAGCAATTGTTCCTACAGCCGTGCTCTCAACCCACACAATGTTTTCAGACTTTACTGTTAAGGATCTCACAAGTGAAATCAGACCTATTGCCGACCATTGGAAGAAGGAAGGCTTTGCTTTCGACGGTATCTATACAGGCTACCTCGGTTCATTCGAACAGATTGACCTTATGAAGGAGTTCTTTGACGATTTCAGAAACGAGAACAACATTGTCCTTGTTGACCCTGCAATGGCAGATAACGGTAAGCTTTATCCTGCATTTGATGAAGCATTTGCAAAGTATATGGCTACTCTCTGTGCAAAGGCTGATATGATTGTTCCCAACGTAACTGAGGCCTGCTTTATGCTTGGCGCAGAATATAAGGAAACATATGACGAGGCTTACATAAAGGAGCTTTTAAGCGGTCTTGCTGCTCTTGGCGCTAAAATCTCCGTGCTTACAGGTGTAGGCTTTGAAAACGGCAAAACAGGCGTTATGGGCTATGACAGAATCAACGACGAGTATTTTTACTTTGAACAGCCTAAGCTTCCTTGCTCATACCACGGTACAGGCGACATCTTCTCAAGCACATGTATGGGTGCAATGATGCGTGGCCTTGACTGGAAGAAGGCACTTACAGTTGCTGCTAAGTACACTGCAGAATGTATCCGCATCACTTACGAAACTCCGGGCTCAAACACCTACGGTGTGGATTTCGAAAGAGCAGTTCCTTATCTTCTTGAGCTTTTAGGCGAGGACAAATAATTTAAGCAAAAAAATATTACACCCGTAGCTTGCGCCGACACCACATAAGGCAGTATTTCTTTAAAAAGTGAAATATCATCACAATAATGCGTTAAAAACCACCGATATGCGTCAGCATTATCGGTGGTTTTCGCCTTTTCTTGTAATACTATTTCGCATTTTAAAGTGCTTCGCAGTTTCGTAAGAACTGAAAATTTCCTGTATTGAAGCCGTAAAACGCAGCTAGGCTGTCGCCTTGCGAGGCTTTTGGCAATAATACAGGGGATTTTGTTCGAGAAACAATTACTGCCTTATCTGGTGCCGGCGTACGGGTGTATTTTTATTGCTTCTATATAAATTAAAAAGCTCATCACTTTTGTGATGAGCTCTTTTATTATGCCTGTGTTTCTGAAATGAAATCAGCTTCCATGCAGGAGCAGGAAACATAGTTTTCTCTGTCGTCTGCGTTTTTAGCCTTTTTCTTTTCCATAAGCTTTGTAACTGCGAAATAAATACCTGCGATTGCTGCTGCAATTGCAACGATGATAGCTACAACTTTTGCAATTTTCTTGAATGTTTCCATGGTTTATTCCTCCGTAAATATTATTACCCTTAGATTATATCATTTCATACTTTTTAAGTCAATAGTTTTCTGTTTTAATTATAATTAATAGTGTAAATACTTGTAAAGGTACCTTCCATAGTCATTGAAACATTAACAATCATTTTACCGCTTCCACCGCCCTTTGAGGTAAGCTTGTGCTCGATTGAGGTGATACGACCCTCTGAATCAAAGGTTGCCTTTATTAGTGTGGGAGCATAGTCAATTTTAAGGTCGGTCATTGTTGCTCCTGCGGGAATAAGTGATGTTGTGTCAATAACCTCAACCATTGTAGAAAGGTTAGGAGCAGCTGAATTAAGGCTCTGTGATTCAGACTGTAAGGTAAGGCTTACAGTGTATCCGCCGTCTGCGGTTGCCTGTGCTGTCGCTTCAGTAACAGCATCAGGGTTAACCTGTGCGGCAACGTTAAGCGGTGCAATTGTGGAGTTAGGAGTTTCGCCTGTTGCTTCGTCCGTGCCTTCTATAAAGGTATAGCTTTCAGGCTCCGGGGGAGCAATAATGCTGTTGGCGTATTCCATAACTGTATTTTTTAAAGCGGATCCGCCGGTCATCTGAATATCTGTTATGGTGATATTCAGCGTATCATCCTTGTTCATTGAAAAGTTCTGTGTGCTTTTCAATGTATTTATGCCGTTTACATAGGCGTTGATAATATCCGTCTTTTTCTTCGGCACCTTACTTTCGTTGCTTTCCGTAGTTTGTGCTGCCGATGTATCACTGATGTCTGTCGGTATTATATCGGTAGCACCGGTCTGCGCAGAAGTAGGAATAGTAGGTGAAACGAGTGTTGCCGGAGGAACGGTGGTTGTAGAAGCTGTTGAAGGCATTGTGGTTGCAGCGGTGGTCGAAATAACAACACCTGTTGAAATTTCTTCGTTTTTGTTAACGGGAATCTGTTCACCCGGCTTGCTTTTAATTGTATAAGCTATTGCGAAAGTAATGCAGAACACCCATACAAAAGCAACTGCAATACCTGCAAGCTGCAGAAGTTTTTTCTGTGTCATTTGTTTTATCCTTTCTTATAAAGGATTTTTTACAAAATCAAGGGATACTATAGGAAAGTATCCCTTGAAAATTATTTATTTATCTTGTAAAAGTGTACTTGAAGCCTGATGAGCCGCTGATGGGGATTTTAACCATAAGTTCATCACCCTCGTTAACACTTGCACCGCCCTGTGATACATCCTTATCTGCTACCATGCTCATTGCAAATTTACCTGTAAAGGGAGCAGTAGCATTATATGTTTCAAGAATGCAGTCAGAAGCAATTGTTGCACTGATTGATGATTCACCGACTACTACAGATTCTGTTGAGAAATCCTTTGTGTTAAGTGCGCTTGAATTGAGCACTGAAAGGAAGCCGTTGTGATAAATAGGAGTGTTGGTTTCCTGCTTAATCTTGAATGAAACGGTAAGCTTGCCGTTTGAAAGGCTTGAGCTGAAGCTTGAAAAGCCGGTTTTCCATGCTGAAGGACTGATGCCGTTATGAACATATGCATCCTTATAAGAGGTGGTGTTGGGCTCAATAAAGCTCTTAAGGGTTGTTGTTATTTTATTGCTGTCGGTGTACTTGCCGTTTGTAAAGGTGTAGTTATAGGTCTGGCTGTCATTCATATCAGTTGCAAGCTCGTCGCCGGCAAGAAGCTTGAAGAGAAACTCAAGAGCTCCATTTCGATTACCGTTCTGGTAAACCTCAATATTACCGCATTTTGTTTTTGTTGTAGTTGTAAGCTTTGCAGTGATTTTGTCGGTGTATGCCTTTGTGTTGTTGATTGCCTGTGCAAGGTAAAGAAGCTGACTGCTTACGGAAGCATTGTAGTTAGCGTCTGAAGTGTTAGTAACAATCTTAGAAAGCGGCTTTGTTTTTACTGTAATGTATGATACCTTGTTAATGCCCTCTGCACCAAGTGAGAAGAAATAGTATGAATTGGGAGCAAGAGCAAGCTTAACCTTATATTTTCCGTTGCTGTACTGATAATCGGAGGAGCTGATGGTATGAGTTCTGTTGCTTACACCGGGTGAGAGTAATGTAACTGAAATCTTTGTTGCACCTGAATCTCCGGCGAATTCAACCTCTGTTGCGTAGTCACCGACAGTAACGTTAATATCTGCTGTCTGACCCATTACGGCATCAGTTGAAGGACAGAGATGACCATCAGCGTTTACAACATATACACGGTAAAGCTCGGTTCTTCTCTGACTGCCTGAATCAAGCAGTGAGGTTTCTGTTGTAGTAATCTGTGAAACTGTGTCAATTTCATCATAGCTTGACCAATGTGAGTTGATTTTGCTGAAGTCGTATACTAACCATTCATTTGATGCGCCGTTGTATCTTTCAACTACGTAACCCTTTGCATTGCTTGCTGCATTCCAGCTGACACGGATAGT
>JBGVGP010000298.1:0-8953 GCA_045121735.1 Acutalibacteraceae bacterium | reverse complement strand
GCCCCTACGCTTACGCTATCTGGGAAAACATTCAGCGCATTCTTGACGGTATGTTTAAGGAAACAGGCCACGAAAATGTGTGCATGCCCATGTTCATTCCCGAATCACTTCTTCAGAAGGAGAAGGACCACGTTGAAGGCTTTGCCCCCGAGGTTGCATGGGTAACCCACGGCGGCAGCGAAAAGCTTGAAGAAAGACTTTGCGTACGTCCCACATCAGAAACACTTTTCTGTGAGCACTATGCAAACATCATTCACTCACACCGTGACCTTCCTAAGCTTTACAATCAGTGGGTAAGCGTTGTTCGTTGGGAAAAGACAACCCGTCCCTTCCTTCGTTCAAGAGAATTCCTCTGGCAGGAGGGTCATACAATCCACGCAACAGCTGAGGAAGCAATCATCGAAACAGAAAAGATGCTTAATGTTTACACTGAGTTCTGTGAAAAATATCTTGCTATCCCCATCATTCAGGGGAAGAAGACCGAAAGCGATAAGTTTGCAGGTGCTGTTTCAACATATGCAATTGAAGCACTTATGCACGACGGTAAAGCTCTTCAGGCAGGTACATCACACTACTTCGGAGACGGCTTTGCAAAGGCCTTCGGCATTCAGTATCAGAGCAAGGAAAACAAGCTTGAATATCCCCATCAGACATCCTGGGGTGTTACAACAAGACTTATCGGCGCTATCATCATGACTCACGGTGATAATAACGGTCTTGTTCTTCCTCCCGCAGTTGCTCCCATTCAGGCAGTTATCATTCCCGTTGCACAGCATAAGGAAGGCGTGCTTGAAAAGGCTAACGAGCTTATGGCTGAGCTTAAGGCTGCAGGCATCCGCGTTAAGCTTGACGACAGCAACAACTCCGCAGGCTGGAAGTATGCTGAATATGAAATGAAGGGTGTACCTGTAAGAATTGAAGTAGGTCCCCGTGATATTGAAAAGGGTGAATGTGTTCTCGTTACCCGTCACAACAGAGAAAAGACTGTTGTTTCACTTGACTCTCTTGCACAGAGCGTTAAGGAAAAGCTTAACGAGGTTAACGAGGGTATCTTCAACAAGGCTCTTGAAAACAGAGAGAAGAGAACCTACACCTGTACAACTCTCGACGAAATCACAAAGGCACTCAGCGAAAACGGCGATGGCTTCGTTAAGGCTATGTGGTGCGGTGACGAGGAATGTGAGGACAAGGTTAAGGAGCTTACCGGCGTAGGCTCACGCTGTATGCCTCTTGTTCAGGAAAGCATCAGCGACAAATGTGTATGCTGCGGCAAGGAAGCAAAGCATCTTGTTTACTGGGGCAAGGCATATTAATATAGTATACAGCAGCAGCACGGATTAAATTCCGTGCTGTTTTTGTGCTTATATACTATTATATATAGTATGTTTATCCCCTTAAAAAGCCAGCTTCATCCCCGCAAAAGCCAAAAAAGCGCCTTTTTGCACGATTTTAAAGTATTTTTGGTTGTTTTTGTATTTACAAAAAGGAATAAAAACAGGCGTTATTTTTCTGTTTTAGCATCAATTTAGTTATATTGCACATACAAAATGCATTTTCTTTGTGCATTATATACTACAAAAACAGGCGATTTTTTTCACGAATTTCCGATTTTTTTGATTTTTAGCCAATTTTGGAGCAATGAACATCAGTGCACAATTGACCATATACTTTTTTGTTAAACATATACAAAAATACAAGGTTTTTTGCACTTCAAAAAAATTACAGAATTGTTATAAACAGCCTGCAAAACCGCATAAAACTTGACAAGAATGCCATAAATATATATAATAGCCGACGTTGCCGATATGGAAATGTAAAAACACAGGCTATAAAACAGACCTGATAAAAAGCAATGAATTGATTCGTCTTCGCATCTGCACGGTCAGTGACAAGGATAAAACACCGGCACAACCACTTAAATATCGATGACAACACAACTTATAATTTTTAGAAAGAAAGAGAATTGTGTTTTATTTCGAGTCTATGCAAATACAAAATGCGAAGCCTGCAAATTCTCACATCAATCCTTGCTAAGGCGGTAAGCACCAGGTATAATGCTTCCCTGCCAAAATAATTCAGAGGTGATTTAATGAAAAAGGCTTTAACAAAAGTAATGCTGACTGCAATAACTCTTGTTATCTTAGCCGCTATCGTACCACTCTCAGCATCCGCAAGTACCAGCAACAACAAGTCAAAAGTTTTCAAGCAGCTTATAACAGAATTGGATCTCAATTCGGCGGCGGTCTGCGGCATTATGGCTAACATCGAACACGAATCCAAATTCGACCCCACCCTCGTAATCACAGACACAAACGGACTCCTCAGCGGCGGTCTTTGTCAGTGGAACGGCGGCAGATTCAGCAACCTTCAGTATTTCTGTTCACAGAACGGTTATAACTACCTTTCACTCGAAGGTCAGATTGCATTCCTTCATCATGAGCTCAAAAGCAAGTCCTACAGCTACATTTACGATTATCTCAAGAACGTATCAAATGACGCTGACGGCGCTTATGACGCAGCATGGTACTGGTGCTACTACTTTGAGGTTCCCGCAAACAGATCCTACAAGGCTGACAGCAGAGGCTACAGTGCCGAAGCAAAATACTGGCCCGAATTCGGACAGGTTGATGTAAAGGCACCCTCACTTACGCTCACGAACAAAAAGAGCACAATCGACCTCGACAGCTCCATCTCTCTCAAGTGGAGTGACGGTGGTGATGACGTAACAGAATATTACCTTTATGTTGCAGAAAAGAACAAAAAGGGCAGATATGACTGGTCAAAAGCAACTGTAACAAAGCTCAAGTCTTCAACTCAGTCAAGAACCATCAAGAAGAACACTCTTGATAAGGGCTCATATGCAGCCTATGTTAAGGCTTATGACTCAAAGACAGGCACAGTTGAAAAGAGTAACACAACAAAGTTCACAGTTAAATGCCTTACCCACTCATATAAGAGTGAGGTAACAAAGCAGCCCACCTTACTTAAAAAGGGCACAAAGCTTTTAACCTGTAAGCAGTGCGGTGCAAAGGATACACAGAGCATCCCCAAGCTTACACTCAGCGATTTCAAAAAGCTTAAGGTAAGACAGGTAAGAGTAAAATCCTACGCTGACACAAAAATCAAGCTTGCATGGAAGCCCATTGAAGGAGCTGACGGTTATCAGATTTACCGTAAGGTAAACAAAAAATGGACACGTATTGCAACAGTTAAGGACGGTAAAGCTTCAGAATATATCTTCTCAAAGCTTACACCCGGTCAGAAGTATGTAATGAACGTACGCGCCTTCAAGTATAACAGCAGCGGCAAAATGGTTACAACCGACACAGCCTACCCTGTTACAGGCAGTACAAGACCCTCAACTACAAGCTTTACTTCTCTTCGTCAGGGCAGAAAGAACTGCAAGCTTACATGGGAGCCCAAAAAGGGTGTTGACGGCTATGCAATTTATATGGCTAAGGGAAGAAACAGCACAGACTTCAAGCACGTAGTTACAATAACAGACGATGATACAACTTCCTACACTGTGAATAATCTTACTCCCGGTCAGGTTACTTATTTCAAGATTAAAACCTTCAATAAGACCACTGACGGCTATGCAATGAGTAAGGCGTCAAATGCAGAATATATTATTGCAATATAAGCTTATTATAAACACGCTGAAGAGATTCTTCAGCGTGTTGTTTTTTGACATAAAAATCCTTGTTTTTTACCCTTTTTGCTTTCACAAGCGTACCCTCACAAGGACTATACATAAATTTTTAGTTTTAAGACAGTTTTAAGAGCCTTTTGTCATTTTTGTGTATTGTTACTCTATTTTTAAACGAAAACCCCTTAAATCACCTTTATCTCGAAAATAATGCTTTTTACAGAAAAATCACCGGTATTGACGCTGCAAACCGGTGATTTATTGTGTATATTATTTTGTTTTTTGTGAAAATTCAGCTCTGCCCTCAGGGGTATCCCTGTAATACTGTGTTTTGTTATTTGGGTGAGTTGTGCTGTCCCATATTTCCTGTGCCTTGGGTGCCCAGCTTGCGGCAAATTTATCGCACTTGCTGCAGAGCATTTCAGCTGTTTCCTCACGCACAAGGTTTGTTGACCTTGCACCTGTTCTTTTTACAATATCTCTCAGACAGTCGGGATTCTCAAGCATAGGACAAGGACGAAGATGATTGTCATTGAAGGGCTGGTCGTGTCTGAAGGCCATAAAGAGAGGATTCTGAAGGCCCTCAAGAAGAGTATGGGTACGGATATTTGAATCGGAGAAGTGAACAAAAACACAAGGCTCCATATCACCTGCAGAGTTGATATGGAAATAGTTTCTGCCGCCGGCAATGCATCCGCCTACATATTCACCGTCGTGCTGGAAGTCCATAATGAACAGAGGCTTACCTGTCTTGCCGTTTCTTACCCTTCTGAGCCACTTGTACATATATTCTCTCTGCTCGGGTCCCGGGATAAGCTCGACGTCAGCATCGTGGCCTACAGGCATATAGTTGAAGTAAAGACCGAACTTTACGCCGTATGAAATCATTTTATCAAGGAACTCGTCACTTGTTACACTGGGAATGTTGTGGCTTGTGTAGCATACGGACATACCGAAAAGACAGCCCTTTTTCTTAAGAAGCTCCATTGACTTGATTACATTCTTATAGCTGCCCTCACCTCTTCTTTCGTCGGTTGCAGCCTCCTCACCCTCAATAGAAAGTGCAAGTGCAATGTTACCCACTCTTAACATTTCGTCACAGAACTTTTCATCAACAAGAGTGCCGTTTGTATAAGAGAGGAATGCGCAGTCGGGATAAGCCTCGCAAAGCTTAATAATATCATCCTTACGGATAAGAGGCTCACCGCCGGTAAACATATAAAAATGAGTACCGAGCTCTCTGCCCTGTGAAACAATGCTTGACATTTCCTCATAGGTGAGATTATTTTTGTGACCGTATTCTGCTGCCCAACAGCCCTTGCATCTCATATTACATGCGCTTGTGGGGTCAATAAGAATCTGGAAGGGAATGTTACACTTATACTTCTCACGGTTTTCTCTTACTGCCTTTGTACCCTTTACGCCGGCACCAAGACCCATTGCAAGCAGCATTTTTCTGAGCATGCCGCGGTCAATGTCACGGAGAATATCAAGTGCCATATTATAATATACGTTATCACCCTCGATAATAATTTCCTTTACCTTTTTAAGATACTTTTCAGGAAAGGTACCGCCGAGAAGCCTGACACCGAGATTATAAAGCTTAAGGATATTCTCCTGCGGATTTTTATCCACATACTTAAGAATCTCTCTCAAGGCTATATCGGTTGCTTTTCTTTCTAATTTATCTTTTACTGTCATAGTACACCTCATAGATAATTTTAACTTTTTAAGTATATCATCTTTGACTATAAAAGTCTATATTATATTTTAAAAATATATGTCCTGCAAGAATATTTTCTATTGTAAAATCCTCTTACAGGATGTATAATGTCATAGTATATTTTTTAAGGTGGATTTATTCAATGAACGAAAAAACAAAATCAACTGTCAAGGCGCTTATACGCGTCGCCGTCGCAATGGCAATTTTTGTGCTTGCCGTTATCAATTACGATAAGCTTAAAAACATCGACGTGCGTGCCCTTGTTGACGCAAGCAGCACCGTAGCCGCGGCAGTAATAACAATATGGGGCGTGTATCTTGCAAAGTCCATTCTCTTTATTATACCCGCTTCACTCATTTATATATCAATAGGAATGGCTTTTCCTCCCCTTACTGCTTCACTTATAAGCCTTGTGGGTATTATTATTGAGGTTACGGTAACCTACTTTCTCGGTCTTTTCCTTGGCGGCGATTATGTAAACAAGCAGCTTGAAAAAACCAAGGCAGGCAAAAAGATACTTGATATGAAGCTTAACGATAATTTCCTTGCGCTTCTGCCCATCCGTGCCCTTCCCGTTTTTCCCATAGATTTTGTCAGCCTCTTCTGGGGCGCGTCAAGGTGCAGCTTTCACCGTTATTTCTTTGCCTCTGTAATAGGCATTATGCCAAGGGTAATACTTTTCACTATTCTCGGTGACGGCATTTATGACTACATTCCTATTCATCTTATTATAAAAATAATAATCTGTGCTATTCCCGTGGGGGCAATTGCTTACCTTATAAGACACTTTGTAAAAATAAGAAACACATAAAAACAGCCACGCATCAAAGCGTGGCTTTATACTACAAAAAACCACCGATAATGCTCCGGCACATCGGTGGTTAATTATTATCCGTCAATCTCTTCAACTTCAGTGTTATCACTATTCTTGAAGAAGGATACAAGCTTCATTATAAAATCAATCAATGCCTTGATATAATCCATATAAGTCATAGATCTGCTCCCCCTTATCTGTATACTTCTTTATTTTCACATAAAGTATACACCCGAAGAATAAGTTTGTCAATATTTTGTTTATATTTTTTTCATTTTTTTAAACAAATATTGCTTTTCTTGAAATTAAAGGCGAGTTTTTTTCAAAATCTGCTTAACAAATTACATTGAAGTTAAACAAATTATTAACCGTCAGACCTCTTCTACCCGGGCTTCCTCTGTGGGATTTTCTATAACCTCTGCAGCCTCCTCGGTCTTTTCGCTTTTTCTGCGCTTGAAGCGATCCTTGAAGGAGGTCTTCTGAGCACCGGCATCCTCGTCAACAGGCTCAATAATCTCCGGCTTCGGAAGGAAATGATCGCTTTCGTGAGCGTAAAGCTCAACTGCTCTTTCAAGCACATTGATTCTTACCTCACGGTGACTGCCGCCGAACTCACCGTCAATTGTCCAGGGTACATCCTCCTCAAGTGCAGTGATCTTGATTTTATTTGTGCTGAACATGATAATTTCCTTGTTATCATATTTCTGGGTCATTGTTTTATACATAGTTGAAAGAATCTTGTAGGGCTTGAAATCCTTAACAAGAATAACCTCAAACTTACCGTCATTGAACTTAACCTGATCATCGGGAAGCTTGATAAAGCCGCCTACGGAAAGTGAGTTTGAAACCGTACCGAAAACAAACTTACCCTCGATAATACCGCCGTCATATTCAACTCTCATTTTAATGTTATGTAAGTTCTTAAGGTCGGCAACACCTGCAGTAATATATGCAGCTCTGCCGAAAAGGTTTTTCATCTTCTGGCTTGTAACATAAGATGCGGCAGAGAAGGCGCCGAAGGAAGCAACATAGGAGTAGTATCTGTTATTGAAAAGACCGATATCGTAATCGTTGGGCTCAGCGCTTTTAATAAGCTCTGCTGCCTTTTTCATTTCGGTGGGGATATTGACAGAGCTTGCAATATCGTTTGTTGTGCCTGCGGGAATGTAACCGATAGGCACACGGCGGGGCATATCCATTACACCGTTGATTGTCTCGTTGAGTGTGCCGTCACCGCCGGAGCAAATAACAATGTCATGATCGTCAAGCTCATTTCTTACTATATTTGTTGCATCACCCTGACAGGTGGTTTCACGTACAGTAAACTCATAATCGCTTTCGGGAAATTCCGCTACTATTTCCTCACAGCTTGCACGGGAGCTGTTTTTTCCCGAGCAGGGATTGAAGATGAGCAACGCTTTCTTTTTCTTATCCATATAAAAATATCCTTGGCTGAATATCAGCCTTTCCTTTCGGGTATAGTGCAGAAAACATATGTCTTTTACAAAACCTCTTCTGCTTTGTAATAATTTTAACACCAAGATAATTTATTGTCAAATCGGCTTTGGGCAAGAATGCTGCCCTTGCGGTGTAAGCAAATTTTTCACAGCTGCAAAAACCCACAACATATTGTGCTTTTTTAGTATGACAAAATTCTGTTCTTTTTTCACTCTTTAAAAAAGCCCTCTCTTTTTGTGCATATTGAACAAAAACACAACCATCAAAACCTACATTTTAACCAAAAAGTAGAAGTGCGTTTTTTTAGCAAAAAAGGGTTGATTTTTTGAAAAAACTGTTGTATTATATCTATGCAATCAAGAGAGATTGCTAAACAAAAGCGAACCGGAAAGGTTCGGACTTAATTAAGATTTCTCCACTATAATGTTTTCTTCATATTTTCTCCTTTTAAAAGCACTCGGTTTCTCCCCGAGTGTTTTTAATTTTATTAAATAATTTTAATTGACATAATGTTATATAATAATGTATAATTACTTTCGGTCAAAAAAAGCGAAGGAGGTTATAAAGTGAAAAACAAGCAGCACGATATGCTCACAGGCAGTATTGTAAAAACCATTGTACTTTTCGCATTGCCGATTATGGCTTCTTCTATGCTTCAGTATAACTATTCCCTTGTGGATAATATAATCGTAGGCAGATACGTAAGCAATGAGGCTCTTGCCGCCGTTGGCAGTGTAGGCGCCGTGAATTCATTTATCATCGGTACGGCGCTCGGACTTACAAGCGGCTTTTCAATTCCCATTGCCCACGCATACGGAGCCGGAAATATAAAAAGAGCCTCCCGCCTTGCAGGTAACAGTATAAGCCTTGCCTTTATACTCGGCTGCATACTTGCCGTTACCTCTCATATACTTTCACCTTATCTTCTCCGCCTCATCGGTACACCCGAGGAAATAATAGGACTTTCCTCCTCTTATGTAAACATACTTTATTACGGTATACCCTTTCAGATGCTTTCGAACAACTTCACCGCAATTTCACGAAGCGTCGGCGAAAGCAAAAAGCCCCTTTACTTTTTCTCGGTTACGGTTGTTATAAACTTTGTGCTTGACCTCATTTTTGTAAAAGGCTTCTCCTGGGGCGTAGAGGGTGCAGCGGCGGCCACTCTTATTTCTCATATAACAGCGGCAACGCTCAACGGCATATATGTTCTTGTTTCTCTCAGAAAAATCCCTATTTCAAAAAAAGACCTTGTTCCCGACGGAAAAATCTCACGAAAGCAGCTTATGCTCGGCGTACCCGTTTCACT
>JBGVGP010000297.1:0-2091 GCA_045121735.1 Acutalibacteraceae bacterium | reverse complement strand
AACAGCTACAGATATGACTCAAACGGATATTTCGAGGTAAAAATTCTTGTTAACAAAGAAAGCGCTACCAAGGTAAGCTGCGCTAAATTCATAAAAAAATGTCTCAATAATATCGGCATAAATGCAACTGTTTCTTCGCTTTCGTTTGATTCCTATGTTGAGGCTCTCGAAGGCGAAAAATATGACCTTTATGTAGGTGAGGTACGCATCTCACCGAATATGGACCTCGGCTGCTTCTTTAATAAAAGTGGCGAAGCATCCTACGGTATAACCTCCTCCACGATTAAAAGTGCATATTCAGATTTTAAATCCGGTAGCATTGATATTAACACCTTTATCGGTGTGTTCGAAGAGGAAATTCCCTTTATTCCCATCTGTTACCGAACAGGCATTGCCTATTATTCAAACGAAGTCATTTTTGAAGGCGATATGAACGAATATGAGCCCTTCAAAAACGTGAGCTCCTGGCAATCAAAATAAAACGCAAAGGCGGTGAATCAATGAAGGACATTCCCTTAAAATTCATTAAAGGGGTAGGCGAAAAAAGAGCAGATCTTTTAAACAAGCTCGGTATTTATTCTCTTGATGACCTTGTTCACTACTACCCTCGCACCTACATTGATTTTTCTGACCCTACTCCTATACCGAAGCTCATACCCGGCACCACAACCTGCTTTCGTGCCACAATCGGATATACACCTGTAAAAAACGAAATACGCAAGGGTATGACAATTTATAAAACCGTGCTTATCGACGGTGAATATTCAGTACAGCTGAGTATTTTTAACAATGAATATATTGCAAAAAGCCTTGTTGAGGGTGAAGAATATTATTTTTACGGTAAAATTCTTCTCAATAAGGGCATGTTTGAGGTTACAAATCCTATCATTGAAAAGGCTGATTGCGAAAGTGTTATGCAACCGATTTATCCGCTGACAGCAGGAATTACGAATAATATGCTCAGTAAAATCGTTGCAAATGCTCTCACACTTTATGAAAGCAATGCAGATACCGATATTATCCCCGACAGCATTCGCAGTAAATACAAGCTTTGCCACGAGCAATTTGCTCTCAGAAGCATTCACGCTCCGAGCAACACATATGATATTGAAATATCAAGACGGCGATTCATTTTCGAGGAGCTTCTTCAATTACAGTTAGGTATGAAGCTTCTCAAATCAAGAAACCGAAGCACCACATCACTTCAGATAAATACTGATTTTTCCGATGAATTTACATCGGCGCTTCCGTTTGAACTGACCTCGGCACAAAAAAAAGCAATAGGCTCATGTATTGCTGATTTAAAAAGTAATGTACCTATGAACAGACTTATTCAAGGCGACGTAGGAAGCGGCAAGACGGTTGTTGCGGCAGCCGTAATTTACACGGCTGCAAAAAACGGACTGCAAAGTGCCTTTATGGCTCCGACCGATATACTTGCACGTCAGCATTACGCTACGCTTTCAAAGCTGTTTGAAGGCACGGATATCAAGGCGGAGCTGCTCACAGGCTCTGTTACTGCAAAAAAGAAAAAGGAAATCAAGCAGCGCCTTTCTACAGGAGAAACCCAGGTAATTATAGGAACACACGCTCTTCTTACCGAAGATACCGTTTTTTCAAGGCTGGGACTTATAATAACCGATGAGCAGCACCGTTTCGGAGTTAAGCAAAGAGGAAGCCTCGGCGCAAAGGGTGAAAACCCTCACACTCTTGTAATGAGTGCTACACCGATTCCCCGTACTATTTCTCTTATTGTTTACGGAGACCTTGACCTTACGGTAATTGATGAATTGCCAAAGGGTCGCCAAAAAATTGATACCTTTGCCGTTGACACAAGCTACAGACAGCGAATTTATGCCTTTATAAAAAAGCACCTTGATATTGGACTCAAGGCATATATAGTTTGTCCCCTTGTTGAAGAGACAGAGGGTGAGCTCACTGCCGCAAAGCAATATGCCGAGGAGCTTCAGAAAAAGCATTTTGCCGAATATAAGGTAGGTCTTCTTCACGGCAAAATGAAGCCCAAGGAAAAAGAAAAGGTTATGAAGGATTTTGCTGAGGGTGAAACCAACCTGCTTGTAGCAACCACTG
>JBGVGP010000296.1:0-8142 GCA_045121735.1 Acutalibacteraceae bacterium | reverse complement strand
ACATTACAAATATCGTTAACATTGCAGGCAACAACGGCGCAATCCTTGTTGACCTTATCAACGGTCTCCTTCCCAATATCGAAATTAAGGATAAGAATACAGGTGAGGTAGTTTACGTTGTTAACGCACTTCCCTCAACCTTCTTCCTTGACCTTGCTAAGGCAGCTGTTAAGGCTGAAGATGCAACAGAGCTTGCAGTAGGCGACGATGTAGAAGTATGGACAACAAATAGCGGCGAAGCTATTATGTATGTACTTTCAACAGTACTTACAGATGACTTCCTCACCATCCTTTGTGACGCTCTTAACCTTGAGCCCACAACAAAGAATGAGGACGGCACTGAAAGTGAAAATATGGTATACAATATCGTTACATCACTTGCAGGCTCAGCTGATTCCGTAGTTGACCTTCTCCTCAAGCTTCTCAACAGATATCTTGTTGAATATAAGGGATACAAGTCAGATTCACTTGATAAGATTAACGTCGAATATAATGGCGGCGAAGGTGTTCACCAGCAGTTCAACCAGGTTATCTCTAACCTTGACGGACTTATCCCCGTAGTATTCGAGCTTCTCGTCAAGCAGGAAGGTGTAAATAACCTTGCAGACCTTGTTTACCCGCTGTTTGCAAATGACAACATTGCAAACACTCTTGTAAGTGCAGTCGTTAAGCTTCTTGCAGGTATTGACGCAGGTACACTTACAATGATCGAAGGTCTTGTTGATGACCTCACAGGCCTTGAAAACATCGCAGACGGTACCTTCAGTATCGCTCCTGCAGCCTTCAAGATAGGTTCCTTCGGCTCCAAGCTTGCTGATTACATCGGCACAGCAGCAACATGGGCAGACGTTTGGGCAGCTCATAGTGAAGAAGTTGAAGCTGAAGACGGCACAGTTTCTAGAGTTGCAGAGGCATACGAATGGGGCATCACAGATGTAGACGGCTTCATTGCTCTCCTTAGTGACTTCCTTGCTCCTCTTGATTGCATCCTTGAGCTTATCCTCCAGGGTGGTATGGTTGAAGCTGACTTCGATGCAGCTGATCCTAACAACAGCTTCAAGGGTAAGACTCTTGCAGTTCTTGACGGTATCGCAATCAGCGGTGGTAGCGGTTATAACTACTCAATCGTTCCTCTCCTTGAGCTCCTCGGCGCAGAGCCTATGACTCAGGACGAATACAATGCTGCAGTATCAACAAGCGGCAGCGCAATCAAGCCCGTACTTGATATGCTCTTTGACAGAGTTGACGAGATTCTCACTCAGCCCATTTCAAGCGTAATCGATATTCTTGCAAACCTTTGCTACGCTCTTGGCACAGGCAGAGTTGCAACTATCGTTGAAAATCTCATCGCTCCTATCAACAACCTTGCAGTAGCTGTTGACGAAATCTTCCCGATCGCAATTCCCATTGATGTAGGCGCACTCATCAACGGTGAGGCTCTTACAACATATATCGGTAAGGTACATCACGGTATCGATGCAGGTATCTCCTTCAAGCTTGAAGGCGCAGACATTGCAGCACTTCTTGAAGACGTTATCGAAGGCATCGCAATCAATGGCACAGCACTTGGTCTTAAGGTTGAATTTGACTGGCTCAAGCTCGCAGCATCAGCTGCAGCTGCAGGAACAACAAAAGACGCAGATGGCGATGTTCAGATTGCATTCTCCGATTCCGTAATGGATACCAAGTGGGATATCTACAACGGCGATGAATACAGAAACGTTGTAGGTGACCCAGGTGATACATTCATCACACTTCTTGAAACAATCCTTACAGAAGAAAACTGGGCTGCTATTAAGAATGCCCTTAACCTTGACCTTGGTGACTTCGAGGGTATCGTAAACGGTATCATTGATGATCCCACAACAATCCTCGGACTCATCACTCAGATTCTTGGCGGTGGCACAGTATCCTACATCCCTGTACAGAACAGAAAGGTAGAAAACAAGAACGTTAACTACAACACCTATCTGTACATGACAGAGCAGAATGCAGATATGATTGCAAACAATATCGATAAGCTCATTAACGATATTCTTGCAAAGACTGAATTCGGTTCACTCAAGGCTCTTGTAGGTACTCTCCTTAC
The DNA here is from genome assembly GCA_045121735.1 of Acutalibacteraceae bacterium. Taxonomy (GTDB): domain Bacteria; phylum Bacillota; class Clostridia; order Oscillospirales; family Acutalibacteraceae; genus UBA6857. The sequence continues at coordinate 6,053 of JBGVGP010000296.1, read as the reverse complement.
CAACGACCTCGTATCCAACCTTGTTGGTTCAATCACCGGCCTTCTCGGCGGTGAGAGCGTTGCAGGTATCCTCGATACAATCGCAGGTCTTACCAGCGGCAAGCAGTCAATCATCATTGTATACGATGAAAATGGTAACGCAGAATCACTCAACCTTGATCTTACAATTAAGGGCTATGCTGAAGCATACAACAAATACAAGAATAAGAACGAAGAATTTGCAAAGAGACTTCTTGCTGCTGATTCTTGGGCAGATGTAGATGCAACAGGCATTAACTGGGGCGTAAACGGCACAGTTACAAGCTTCGCAAATGCATTCGCATCAATCCTTAATCCTCTCAACAGCGTTCTTGAGCTTCTCCTTATCGGCGAAGGCAAGACACTCGGCGTACTTCCCACAAGAGAGGCAGACGGTACTCTTGTTCTCGGCGCAGACGGTAAGCCCTCATGCGTAGTAAACATCAGCGGCGGTAACGGTTACGATTACGCAATCATTCCTCTCCTTGAAGCATTCGGTCTCAAGGCATCTGAGGTTAACACCGCAGCAGCATATGCAGCAGCATTCAATAAGGACGAATCCAAGCTTATGGGCTACATCCTTGAGAGAGTCGGCTACTTCGCTGATAACCTTCTCAATAAGCCTGTAGACGGTCTCCTTTCAATCCTTCCCAACCTTGCATACTTCATTGCAAACGAAGGTGTATACCTTGTTGTAAGAAACCTTGTTGCACCTATCTACTCAATTCTTACACTTGTTCTTCCTCTTATCTTACCTGACGAAGAAGAAGCAGAAGATGATAAGAACGCAGTAGAAGATGAAGAAGCAGTTAAGAAGAACGCTCTTGCAACACTTCTTGATCTCAATAACCTTGTTGGCATGATTAAGATTCCCATCGAGCTCCTCGGCGCTACACTCGGTCTTTCAATTCCTGATATTGACTGGATGAAGCTTGCTCAGGAGGGTGCAGCAGAAATTAAGGAAGTTGCAACATCACGTTCACAGGCTGCTAACTCCTTCGAAAACGGCAGCAGACTTAAGGATCAGAAGGATGTAGACAAATACATCACAAACTACCCTGCAGGCTATGAAGGCAGAAAGAACAAGACCTCACAGACCTACATCGTAGCTGATAAGGGCGACGTTCTCACACTCGTATTCACATGGCTCTTCGAGCTCTTCGAGGACGAAGACAACCAGAAGGCACTTGTTGACTGGCTTGCAGAAACACTTAACCTCCAGGCCGGCGCAAAGGCAACTGTAGCATACGCTATCAACCAGCTCTTCTACAAGGCTCAGATTTACAACGCACCTGACCTTATCGTAAGCGGTCTCTTCGCAGCACTCGGTATGGCAATCGTTGTTGATTCAGCTCTTATAGGCGGCATGACAGAGGTTGTTAACATCTTCAAGCAGCTCTTCGGTGCAGCAAGTGAAGGCGGATGCCCATATGCAAGCATCGCAAAGGTAATGCAGGATCTTACAGGTATCTGGGACGACACAATCGGTTCAGACGAAGATCACGAGGAAGCAGTTGGTGAAGCAACTGAAACACTCAACTGGTTCCAGAGACTTATCAAGAAGATTAAGGAATTCTTCCAGAAGATTTTCGGTATCTTTAAGTAATTCTCAAAGAATGCATTAACCCGCAAAACACATAATTACTCCCCACTTCGAAAGAGGTGGGGAGTTTTTAGTTTGATTTGGAAAAATATATATTGACTAAATATGGCTAAAATGATAGAATTAAAAAAATAAGCTTACAGAAAGGGACAAAATTATGCCAAAGGTTTCAGTGGTAATGCCTTGTTATAATGTAGAAAAATATATAAGACAATGCATAGAAAGTCTCTTGCATCAAACCTTGTCAGATTTTGAAATAATTTGTGTTGATGACGGCTCGACTGATGAAACAGTTAATATTATAAAAGAATATGTAGCTGAGGATGACCGTGTCATACTCATAGAGCAGAAAAATCAGTACGCAGGCGTTGCACGTAACAATGGCCTTGAGGCTGCCTCGGGAGAGTATGTTATTTTCCTTGACAGTGATGATTTTTTTGCAGAAGAAATGCTTGAGAAGGTCAGTAATGCCGCCGATGAAAACAATGCGGAAGTTGTTGTTTTCGGCTTTAAGCGTTATGACGAAGGTAAAAAAGATTTCTTCCCGAAGGAGGAGCTTCCTAAAAAAGAAGGTATCCCCGAAGAGGCAGTATTTTCAGCACTTGATGCAACAGAAAATATTTTTAAATTTACTAACCCTGCTCCGTGGACAAAGCTTTTCAGACGCTCCTTTGTTCTTGAAACAGGACTTAAATTCCAGGCACTTCCCAACAGTAATGATTTCTTTTTTATTCTTGCCGCATTATCTTATGCTGAAAAGATAACCGTTGTAAGAGAAGCGCTTACCTTTTACCGTGTAAATATGCCTAACAGTACACAGGGAAGCAAGCATAAAAATCCCCTGTGCTTCCTTGAAGCAATTAACGCACTGCATGAGAATCTTAAACATCGTGGCGTTTACGAGGTTTTTGAAAAGGGCTTCCAAGCAATTGCTCTTTCTTCATCAAAGTATAATTTATATACAGCAACAACCGATGAAGCAAGATACGCTCTTCTTGAAGAATTCTCAAAAGAGGACAATGTTATAAATACATTTCTTAACGAGCCTGAAGATTTTTATCTGGACAGAACAACTGCCGTAAATGCAACGCTTATTCATAACGCAGTAATGCAGTATAGCCTTACAAAGAACACAATACAAAAAGCCGACACAAAGGTGTTGATTCCTTATCGCGGTGAGGGTGACATAAAGGTTTCTGTAATTGTTCCTGTTTATAACACAGGTTCGTATCTTCACGACACCTTGAATTCTATTTGCACACAGACCCTGCGTGAAACAGAAATTATTTGTATAAATGACGGTTCTACCGATAACTCACTTGATATTCTTAAGCTGTGGGCTGAAAAGGATGAAAGAATTTCGGTCAGCACACACGAAAATTCGGGACTGTCATGCTCAAGAAATTCCGCTATGACCCTTGCTAAAGGTGAATACATATATTTTATGGACAGTGACGACCTTCTCGAAAGCGTTGCACTTGAAACACTGTATAACAAGGCGAAAGAAGAAAACCTGGATGTTATTTATTTTGATGCAGATGTACTGTATGATTATCCGGAGCTTGAAGAAAGTGCGCCTAATTTCAATTACAGCCGAAGCAGAAGCTATTCTGAGGTGTATCGGGGTCAGGATCTTTTCAGCATATGGTACGATAAAGGTGAATATTTAACATCAGTGTGTATGGCAATGTATAAAAGAGCTTATGTTGCCGAAAACAATATGAAATTCCACCCCGGCATAATTCACGAGGATAATGCTTTTACCTTTGCGGGAATTATTAACGCTGAAAGAGTCTCTCATATAAAGGCAAGCTTTTTCCATCGCAGAGTAAGAGCAAACTCAATAATGACGTCAAAGGTATCCTTTAAAAATGCCTACGGATATTATATTTCTTATCAGGATATGATGAGAGCCTTTTCAAGGGCTGAAGATAAAATTTCACCGGAGAATATGTCTGCCGTGATGTCACGTATAGCGCTGAATCTTTACAACGCACAGACTGCTTTTGCCGATATGTCTAAGGGTGAGCTTGGTAAGGAGCGAGGTCTTGGCTCTGATATGAGAAGCTTTGAGCGACTGGTTGTAAGACAGGGCAAGGCTTACAGTGAAAGAGCAGACTTGAAAAAGCAAAACGCAAAGCTTAAGAAAGATAAGAAGAAGCTTGAAAAAGAAGGAAAGAAGCTTAAGAAGGACAAGAAGAAGCTTAAGGCAGACAAAAAGAAATCCAACGAAAGGTATAATAATTTAAAAAGCTCTATGCTGCGCAGATTTGTAATTTCCTGCTGGTCGGAAGGCTACGGCTATACATTTAAACGCTACACAAAGAGCTTTTTGAAAAAACTTTCAAGAAAAAAATAAGGATGCAGAGGGTGAGTAAATGTCAGATATAAAGGTTTCCGTTATAATACCTGTTTACAATGCGCAAAAGCATCTTGCGGACACCTTGGAAAGTGTATGCAGTCAGACGCTTCGGGATATTGAAATCATATGTGTGGATGACGGATCAACAGACAGCAGCAGAGAAATAATCGGTGAATTCAAGCTTAAAGACAGCAGAATAAGCCTTATAAAGCAGGAAAACCTTTATGCCGGCGCAGCAAGAAATAACGGGCTGAAGCAGGCAAAGGGCGAATATGTTGTCTTCTGGGATGCTGACGATTTCTTTAATGAAAAAGCACTTGAAATTATGTACACAAAAGCTGTGGCTGATGCCGCAGACATATGCATTTGTAACGCGCTGAAATATTATACTGAATTTGATAAAAGCCTTTGTACTGATGAGTTCGTCAGCTACGGAATTCTTCCTAAGGTGACTCCCTTTAATAAAAACGATATACCCGATAAAATATTCAACATTGGTGCAAATGTCCCGTGGAACAAAATGTTCCGTGCTGAATTCATAAGAAGGAACGGTCTTGAATTTCAGTGCATAAGACAAGCAAACGATACCTATTTTGTGCTTATGGCTATTTTTCTTGCCGACAAAATCACATATGTGAAAAACAGACTTATTCATTACAGATGTGATACCGAGGGGAGCATTACTTCAGGTAAGGTTGCTGTTCCTCCCTGTGCCTTTGAGGCTTATATGTATCTTAAAAATGAGCTTGAAAAGCGAGAGGATTACACCGAAGAAAACAAGAAATCCTTTATGAATCGTGCTGTGCGCGGTATGCTTAGAATACTTCATATCACTACTACAGAGGCTGACTTTGAAGCAGTAAGAGCCTTCCTTGCAGATGAAGGCTTCGCAAGGCTCGAGCTCATCTGTGATAAGGAGTGCTATGATGCCGAATGGGTGTATAATGATATTCAGAGCGTGCTTTCACGTACACCGACAGAGCATATGTTGTATAAATTCGCTGAAGCAAGAAAATCAAAGGATAAAATTAAATCCACTTCAATAAAGCGCAAGCAGCAGCTTGATAAAAAAACAAAGCTGCTTGAGAAAGCCGAAGCAGAAAAAGAGGCTTTAGAGGAAAAGCTTGCTGCAGCTGAGGATAAGCTGAAAAAGGAAGAGGAAGCAAAAAAACAGCTGGAAGCTAAGACGGAAAAGCTTAAGCGAGAGAAAAACGACCTTAACAAAAAATACAAGGCCGTTGATGCGCGCTATATGGCGTTGAGAAGAAAATGGTATGTACGCTTATTTGTTAAGCTGGAAAACATAATTAAAGGATTAAAAAAATAACAGCGCAGGTTAAAGCTGATTTACGGAAAGGACAGAAAAAAATATGAAAATTGCAGTTGCCGGTACCGGCTATGTCGGTCTTGTTACAGGTGTTGTACTTGCTCATATAGGTCACGATGTATCCTGTGTGGATATAGATGAAAAGAAAATAGAGCTTATGCGTAAGGGTGTTTCTCCTATTTACGAGGAGGGTCTTGAGGAGCTGATGCAGAAAAATGCAGACCGACTCACATACACCACTGACTATAAAAGCGCATATAAGAATGCAGAGGTTATTTTTGTAGGTGTAGGCACACCTGAAAAGCGTGACGGCTCAGCCAATCTTGCTTATGTAAAATCAGTTTGCGAGCAGATAGCACAAAGTGTAGAAAATGACTGTGTTGTAGTTATCAAGTCAACGGTTCCTATCGGTACAAATGATAAAATTGAGCAGCTTATGAACAAGCTTGCTCCCGAAAGCATCAATATTGATATTGTTTCAAACCCTGAATTCCTTTCACAGGGTACTGCCGTAAGGGATACCCTCAACGCCTCGAGAATTGTAATAGGCACAGAAACCGAAAGAGCAAGACTTGTAATGGAAAAGGTTTATGAAAAGCTTGGCCAGACCGTTGTTTATACTAACAGACGAAGCGCCGAAATGATAAAATACGCTTCAAACGATTTCCTTGCTCTTAAGATTTCGTATGTAAATGAAATTGCAAACCTTTGCGAGGTGCTCGGTGCCGATATTGATGACGTTT
>JBGVGP010000295.1:0-1964 GCA_045121735.1 Acutalibacteraceae bacterium | reverse complement strand
CTTCTCGCCTGCGACAACGAGGAAAAAATCAAGGAAATCTACGAGCTTGCAATGCAGATAAAAAAGGATTTCTACGGCGACCGAATCGTAATGTTCGCGCCGCTGTATCTCTCGAACTACTGCGTAAACGGCTGCGTTTACTGTCCGTACCACCTCAAGAACAAGCACATCTGCCGCAAGAAGCTCACCCAGGAGGAGGTAAAGGCAGAGGTTATTGCCCTGCAGGATATGGGTCATAAGCGTCTTGCCATTGAGGCAGGCGAGGACCCTGTAAACAATCCCATTGAATATATTCTTGAATGCATTAAAACAATTTACAGTGTTCATCACAAAAACGGTGATATACGCCGTGTAAATGTAAACATTGCTGCTACAACTGTAGAAAATTACCGTAAGCTTAAGGAGGCAGGCATCGGTACATATATTCTTTTTCAGGAAACCTATCACAAGGACAGCTATCTTAAGCTTCATCCGACAGGCCCGAAGCATGACTATGCATACCATACCGAAGCAATGGACAGAGCTATGCAGGGCGGCATTGACGATGTGGGACTCGGTGTGCTTTTCGGTCTTGAGCTTTATAAGTATGAGTTTGCAGGTCTTATAATGCACGCAGAGCACCTTGAAGCAGTTCACGGCGTTGGCCCTCATACTATCAGCGTACCCCGTATAAAGAAGGCTGACGACATTGACCCTGATGCATTTGACAACTCAATTTCTGATGAGATTTTTGCTAAAATAACTGCGTGTATCCGACTTGCAGTGCCTTATACAGGTATGATTATATCTACAAGAGAAACTGAAGAGGTGAGAACAAAGCTTCTTCGTCTCGGTGTTTCACAGGTCAGCGGCGGCTCACGTACATCCGTTGGCGGATACACACAGCAGGAAAGACCTCACGATACAGAGCAGTTTGATGTTTCGGACCAGAGAACACTTGACGATGTTGTTGCCTGGCTTATGGAAAACGGTCATATTCCGTCTTTCTGCACAGCCTGCTACAGAGAGGGCAGAACAGGTGACAGATTTATGTCACTTTGCAAAAACGGACAGATTCTTAACTGCTGTCACCCGAATGCGCTTATGACTCTTACAGAGTATCTTGTTGACTACGGCTCAGAAAAAACAAGAGAAATAGGCTATAAAACCGTTGAGGCTGAGCTTAAAAAAATCCCTAAGGAAAAGGTTCGTAAGATAGCAGAGGAAAATATAGCTGATATAAAGAACTCTAACAGAAGAGATTTCAGATTTTAAGGCTGGTGAAATTATGAGCTTAAATAACACTCCGTCATCGCAAAGGCTTCATATCGGCTTTTTCGGAATGAGAAACGCAGGCAAATCGAGTCTTGTTAATGCAATAACTAATCAGGAAATTTCTCTCGTTTCTGATATTAAGGGCACAACCACCGACCCTGTTAAAAAATCAATGGAGCTTTTACCTATAGGTCCCGTTGTAATTATTGATACACCGGGTTTTGACGATGAAGGCGCACTCGGTGAAATGAGAGTGAGAAAAACAAGAGAAATACTCTCTAAAACTGATTTTGCCGTGCTCGTAGTTGATGCTGCGAAGGGCAAGGGCGAAGCTGACAATGAGCTTATTGAGCTTTTTAAAAATGAGAAAATTCCCTTTGCTACCGTTTATAACAAGGCAGATACTGTTGGGTTTTACGGTGCAGAGGATGACGGTGCAGTTTATGTAAGTGCAAAGCAAGGTGTAAACATTGATACGCTAAAAGAAAAAATTGCTAAAGCTGTTGTCAGTGTAAAAAAAGAAAAGCCGCTTATTGATGATTTGCTTACTGACGGTGATATTGTAGTGCTTGTTACGCCGATTGACGAGGCTGCACCGAAGGGCAGACTTATTCTTCCGCAGCAGCTCGTTTTGAGAAACGTGCTTGATAACAACTGCACAGCAATAGTCTGCAAGGAAACTGAGTTTGAAAAAACACTCGCTTCTCTTG
>JBGVGP010000294.1:0-13557 GCA_045121735.1 Acutalibacteraceae bacterium | reverse complement strand
TACTTGTATTCGTATTTCCAAAGTGCCTTTTCTGTAAGCTCACCTGAACCGATGCTCTTAACGCAGTCGGCAAGATATTTACCTGCCATAATGCTCAGCACAAGGCCGCTGCCGCTAAGGGGGATAGTCATACCTGCACTGTCACCTACAGCTGCATAGCCGTTATAAATAATTTTGGGGAGCATTCTTGAAATGGGAATGCTTTCAATTTTTTCACCGCCGCGAAGCACCTTTTCACCGATGAAGGGATATCTGCTTCTGAAGTCGGCAATTGAATCCTCAACCTCCTTCATGGTAAGCTTACCCTTCATCTGGAATTTACCGATAATTATGTCAACAAACTTTTCATCGGTTATTGTCCAGCTGATGCCGGGCTTATCCATATGGAAGAAGGTTACGTTATAAGCGGGGTCTGTTATTGTACCGTCAGTATTGTCAAAGTAAACACGGTATGCGTTGAAGATGTTGCGCTCCTCAAATTCCTTTACAATGCCGCAGCAATCGGGAAGCTGAAGTCTTATGGGAGAGTTAAGACCTGCAGCGTCAATAAGAAGGTCGCTGTCAAGACGCTTTTCACCCTCACCGTCCTTTATAATCATACCTGCAATGCGGTTGTTTTCAAAAACGGGAGCAACAATTTCAGTTTCAAAAACGAGCTTAACGCCTGCCTTTTCAGCCTCACTGAGCATATGCTTTATAAGGCCCTTTCTTTCCATATGTACACGTCTGCCGATGCCCTTATCGTAAGGCATATGTAAAACATGCTGACCGTTGGGGCTCATATAAGCCATATGGTGTGATTTGATATAAATGCTTTCATCGGGACGCTCAATTTCGGCAAAGTCAAAGGCTGAAAGCTCAATAGCGTCCTCCCAGTCGTCGCCCATTTCGTCTCTTTTCTGCTTTTCGTAAACAGTTACATCGTAGCCGTTTTTTGCAAGGTTGATAGCTGCTGAAAGTCCGCCGTGACCTGCACCGGCAACAAGAATCTTCTTCATATTATTCCCTCCTGAAAAATATGTCATATTTTGTAACAGATTAATTATAGCATGTATGAACATTTTGTCAACAAAAAAACAGATATAATAACAATGAAACAATTTGTAATTCAATTTTTACAAAATATTTTCTGCAAATATTGATTTACGGTAAGAAAAGTTGTAAAATATAATGAATTGTGACTATTAAAGGAAGGGAGCATAGGCCGATGAAAAAAGCAGTGGTTTATGTTGCAGTTATGCTGCTCATTATTTCTGTTATAGGATTAAATTTCAACTCTGTTATGGCTGAAGCTTCCTGTAATACACAGGCTGCAGAGGTTGACACCTCAATACTTCAGAAGCTTTCTTCAATTAAGGCAAAGGATATAGAAGAAGCCATCCGTATAGCTGAAGAGGAGCTTGAAAGACAGATTTCACAAGAGCTGCAAAGGAAAAAGATAGAGGATACCCTTGAAAATATTAAAAGCGGCAAAACCAGTCTTCGTAAGGTTTTCGCCGATACCTGCTTTGCAGGTGACTCACTTATCAACGGTCTTGAGATATATAATATTCTCAATAATGAAAAGCTTATAACTCAGATAAGTGCAAGGCTGACTCATCTTGAGGAAAATATAAATAAAATTGTTTCTGTAAATCCTAAGGTGCTTATTCTGCATTACGGTCTTAATATGCTCTGGGCAGACGAGGAGGGCACACAGTGGTTTATCGATGATTACAGTGAGCTTGTAGCAAAGCTTAAAAAGGCTCTTCCGCATACAAGAATAATCATAAGCGGAATTTTCCCTGTAGATACCGAGGTGGCTACGGACGAAATTTTCACCCATATACCAAGGCATAACAAAGCACTTGAAAAAATGTGTGAGGATTTAGGCGTCGAGTTTCTCGATTCTACCGAGCTTGTAAAAAGCAGTGCCGAATATTACAGCACAGACGGTATTCATCTTATCGGCAGCTTTTATTCGGACAAATGGTTACCTTTCATTGTTGAAAATAAGGGGATTATAGGATGAACAAAATAATCTTAAGGCTGGCAGAGCTGCTTTGCGTAATTCTGCTGGTTGTGTTTATTGCTTATGTTTCCTCGATGGATAAAATAAGCACAGTGCCCTTTGAGAATGTCACAGCGGCGGTTACGGCTGTCAGTGATACAAAGGAGCTTAAAGAGCGTGATAAGCTTGAATTCAGAGAAAAATTTTCTCTTGAAGCAGAGGATTACATAGATTTCGTCTGCTATTCAAGTGAATCGGTTATGGATGTAAGGGAGCTTGTTGTTGTTTTTTCTGACGATAAGCAGGCCCTTGAAAAAATCAAAAATAATATAGAGCTTTATGTTCAGCAGAAGCAGGAGCTTTTTGAGGGCTATGCTCCCGGGGAAAGTGAAATGATTTCTTCACATACACTTGTGCAGAAAAAGGGTTACACCTTATTTTATATAGGTCAGGACAAGGAAAAGGTGCTTTCGGCATTTGAGGAAAAATTGTAAGGATATTTTAAAGAAAGGAGTGGTTATATGGTATTCAGCAGTGCGGCATTTTTGTTTGCATTTTTACCCTTGACCCTTCTTTTTTACTGTCCTAAGCTTTTTTATAAAAACAAAAAAAGAGAGATAGCAAAGAAAAATTTCGTCCTTCTCGTTGCAAGTCTTATATTCTATGCCTGGGGCGAGCCGCTTTATGTGCTTCTTATGGCGATAAGCATTCTCTTTAACTACTTTATCGGTCTTGATATAGAGCTTAACAGAGAAAGTCCCCGTAAAATGAAGCTTATTCTTGCTGTGGGTATTGCTTTCAATGTTTTTGCTCTCGGCTTTTTCAAGTATTCGGGCTTTATTACACAGAGCCTCAGCTCGGCTCTTTCTGTCAACATTGAGTTCAGTGCGCCTGAGCTTCCTATAGGTATTTCATTTTATACCTTCCAGATTATCTCTTATATAGTTGATGTTTACAGGGGAACTCCGGCACAGAAAAAGCTTGTTCCCTTTGCAACCTATGTTACTATGTATCCGCAGCTTATTGCAGGTCCTATTGTTCAGTACGGTGATATTGAAAAGCAGCTTAATGACCGTACCGTAACGGCAGAGAAATTTGCCGCAGGTATACTCATCTTCTTCAAGGGTATGGGTAAAAAGGTGCTTTTTGCAAATACAATAGGCGTCTTCTATACTGAAATCTGCGCACTTGATTCTACCGCTTTGAGCACCGTCACAGCATGGATAGGCATAATCTGCTATACTCTGCAGATTTATTTTGACTTCAGCGGTTATTCCGATATGGCTATAGGCCTTGGCAAAATGCTTGGCTTTGATTTCGGTCTTAACTTCAATATGCCCTATGCTTCGAAAAGCGTAACCGAATTCTGGAGACGCTGGCACATAAGCCTTGGCAATTGGTTCAGAGATTATGTTTATATTCCTCTGGGCGGCAACAGGGTTTCTCCCTTAAGGCACATATTCAACATTCTTGCTGTGTGGACTCTTACGGGTCTGTGGCACGGTGCGGCCTGGAACTTTGTAGCCTGGGGTGCTCTTTACGGTATTCTTCTTATAGTTGAAAAATATCTTCTTAAAAATGCTTTAGAAAAGCTTCCTTCAATTTTTCGTCATATCGGCACAATGGTTGTGGTAATGGTCGGCTGGGTGCTCTTTTCGTCTGAAAGCTTTGACGCAGCCTTTGAATATATAAAAATAATGTTCGGCTTTAGTGAAAACGCATTTTATGACAGCACGGCTTCCTACTATATTTCCTGTGCGGGTATTTCAATTGCCGTTATGAGCCTTTCAGCCTTCGGCTTCTTTGCAAAAATGCCGAGAATAAAAAGGTTCCGTGTAAATATAGTAGCTATGACGTTGGGCTATACCCTTGTTTTCCTTTTATGTATTATCTATCTCATAAGCGAAACCTATAACCCATTCCTGTATTTCAGATTTTAAAGGATGTAAATAATGAACGAAGAAAAAAGAAAAGAAAAAAGAATAAGAAAAAAGGGAAGAATAATCTTTCCTCTTTTCGTAATGCTTTTTTGCCTTGTGCTCGGCTTCTTTTCACTGTACGGCTTTTTTGTGCCTGACAGACAGATGAGTGAAAACGAAAACAGAGTTCTTGCCGATATGCCGGAGCTTACCGTGAGCGGTGTTTTAAACGGCAGCTTTATGCAGGACTTTGAAGCTTATCTTGCCGATCAGTTTCCTTTCAGGGATGAAGCGATTTATTTAAAAAGCTTTTTTGAAAGGCTTTTAGGCAAAAGTAAGGAAAACGGAGTATACATCGGTAAAAACGGCTTTCTTTTTCAAGAGCCTACAGTATACAACCGGCAGAAATGGAAGACTCTTACAACGTCGGTAAACAGCTTTTATAAAAAAAACAGTAAGCTTAAAACTGTATTTACAATTGTGCCTAACAGCTCCTTTGTTTACGGCGAATATCTTCCCGACGGACTTGTGCTACCCGACCAGTCAAAGCAGATTACCTATTTTTACAGCAAGCTGAAAAAGGGCATAGTGACCGTTGATGCCGTATCTGCCCTCAATAAGGCAAAGGCGGAAAATGATGTCTTTTACAAGACGGACCACCACTGGACAACAAGGGGTGCATACAGCGTTTTCCTTGAAATTGCAAAAAAGCTTGACCTGGAAATCAAGCCCTATGACTTTTATACTGTAAGCAATGACTTTGAAGGCACCCTAAAAGCGAAAAGCACGTTTACGTTTTCTGTTGATACGGTAGAAATATGTGTACCGAATAAGTCCTGGGGAAACTATTATATTGAGATTTCCGGGGACACAAAAAAATACTCAAGCTGCTTTTTTGAAGATAAGCTTACACAGAAGAATAAGTACGAGGTGTTTTTAGGCGGAAACTATTCAAGGCTTACAATCAACACCTCTTTGCTTCAGGGCAGAAAGCTTGTTGTTATAAAGGACTCCTTTGCAAACTGCCTTATACCGATGCTTACACCTTATTTTTCAAAAATTGTAGTTATTGACCCGAGGTATATGACCGAAAGCGTACAAAAGGTATTACAGGAAGACGATTTTACCGATTTACTCTTTTTGTATAATGCCAATACGTTGTTTGCCGACACATCGCTTGCAGATGTAATCTGATATTGAAAGCAGAGGAAAAGCAAATGAAAAATCAGACTTTATACGACATTATCCCTTCACAGGACTGTATGTATCTTATGCATAAATTCAGTCTTCACAAGCAGATGGCGCAGATTCCCACGTCATTTCTTATAGGTATGAAGGTTGACTTCGAGCTGCTGCAGAAGGCTCTTGATGCCGTTATTGCAAGAAACGACTGTCTTCGTCTTGCCTTTGTAAAAAAGAACGGAAGGCTCAAGCAGTATTTCCGTGACTCATATGAATACAAGGCAGAGGTGAAATACTTCCGTTCAAGGCAGGAGCTTGAGGACTTCTGCAATAAGGATGCAAAAAAGCCTGTACGCTTTGAAAAGGGAGAAAATTACAGAATTTACTTTTTCACCGTTAAGGGTGAGCAGTACGGTATTTATTCTAATTTCACCCATATGATAATTGACGCTATGGGTATTGCCTTTTTCTATATGGATCTTTTCCAGGTTTACGGTGCACTTATGATGAACAGTGAGCTTCCCAAAGCACCCGACAGCTATGAAAAATATATCATCAGCGAGCATAAAAAGCTTGCTAACGAAAAGAAAATGGCAAAGCACGAAAAATTCTATAAGGAATATTTCCTTAAGCACGGCGAGCCCTTTTACGCTGCCGTTCACGGTATGGATTTTCTTAACGCTTACCGCAAAAAGAAGAAAAACCCCGAAGCAAGAGTGCCTCTTGCCTATAACCCCTTGTACAGCAAGTGTGACTTTATAACGATGCACATTTCTCCCGAAAAGGCGAAAAAGATATTTGACTATTGTACCACTTATCAGATTGCTCCCGAGAGTATTTTTCAGCTGGGTCTTCACACTCATTGCAGTGCAGTCAATGAGCGTATAGGCGACGTTTCAATGATGAGTGTATGCAGTAAAAGAGCGACCTTACAGGAAAAGAATATGGCAGGCTGTCTTGCACAGCCGTTGCAGCTTCGCGCAGTTTTAAACGAGGATATCAGCTTCGCTGAAGCAGTAAACGAGCTTTACGAAATAAGAAAAGACCTTTACAAGCATTCGGCATATCCTTATACCAAGGCAAGAACAATGTCTCTTGACCTTTTCGGCTACGGACCTATACAGGGACCCAACTCCTTTATGTTCTCCTGGATTCCTCTTCCTGTAGGCGGTGAGTTCGGCCTTGAGTTTGAATTCAGAACATATAATCTTACAAGATATTTCACCCCTCTTTACGTTATAACAATGCCCGACCCGAAGGACTGCGGCTTCAACGTATGCTATATGTACCGCACAAAGCTTTCAACAAGAGAGCAGATTGAAGCACTTCACGAAAATATGGTTGATACCATTATTGCGGGTATTGAAAATCCTGAAATCACAGTAGGAGAGCTGCTTGATAACATAGAGAAGAAAATGTAAGTTTTGCTCAAGCTTTTTCAAAAGCTTGTCGGGTTGGTAAGGGGTGAAACCCCTTACATATTAAAGCATAATAATGAAAGTCACGGAGCTTTGAAATGTTCCGTGACTTTGTTTCTTTGTGACCTCGCCGGTCGGGCGTTACTTTTTTGAAAAAAAGTAACCAAAAAACTTTTATTGTCTTATCTTACATCAGTGCCTCAAGCACACTGTCATCACCCTTGTAATGTATCGGCGTAATACCTATTTCGGGTAAATGCTCAAGATTGCTCCAGTTGTCATCAATCATATAAATTTCATCATACTTCTTGCCCATCTCATTTACACAGTGAAGATAAATCGCCTTGTCAGGCTTTGCAAGACCAAGATTGCAGGAAATAAACATCTTTTTGAAAAGGGGAGTAAGCCCGTGCTCTTCAAAATGCTCCTCAACAACACCGTATGGCGCATTTGAAAGAAGAATAACGTCGTGCTTTTCTCCGAGTGCCTTTATCACGGGAAGAATAGACTCGCGCAGAATAAACATGCTGTTCCATTCTTTTATCAGTCTCTCAAGGTCTACCTCAAGCATTCTTGCCATATTGGAGAGAAGCTCCTCATATGTAATTTTACCAAGGTCAGCAGGAATAAACAGCTCGTCCTTGATTGCAACAGCCTTATCCTCTGCAAGAAATTTTTTTAAAAATGTCGGTGCAACCTCTTCAAATATAACACCGAAGCAGTCAAATATAATAAGCTTTTCAGCCATTTTTAACACGTCCTTTGCTTTAGATTTCTACTTTCATTCTAATGAATTGTAAAGCCCTTGTCAAGTATATATGCAGTTTGTGTAAATACAGAAAAAACTATTGATAACAGGCAATAATAATGCTATAATAACTCCATATTGAATTTTTTCCAAGGAGTTGTTTCGTTATGAACATTGGTATTTACGGCTACGGTAATTTAGGCAGAGGTGTTGAGGATTCTATCAAAAGAAATCCCGATATGAAGCTTGTTGCCGTTTTCACAAGAAGAAGCCCCGAAAGCCTTACTATTGCTACAGAGGGCGTGCCCGTGGTTTCGACTAAAGATATAATGGAGTGGAAGGATAAAATCGACGTGCTTATTATCTGCGGTGGCAGTGCAACAGACCTTCCTGAAATGACTCCCGCACTTGCTGAAAGCTTCAATGTTATCGATTCCTTCGATAACCATTCAGCTATTCCCGTACACTTTGAAAAGGTTGATAAAATTGCAAGGGAAAACGGTACCGTTGCTCTTATCTCCTGCGGCTGGGACCCCGGTATGTTCTCCGTTAACCGCCTTTATGCTTCCTGCATTCTTCCCGACGGTGCAGACTATACCTTTTGGGGCAAGGGCGTTTCACAGGGTCATTCCGATGCTATAAGAAGAATTGACGGTGTTGTTGATGCCCGTCAGTATACCGTTCCTGTTGAAGAGGCACTTGAAAGAGTAAGAAGCGGTGAACAGCCCGAGCTTACTGCAAGACAGAAGCATAAGCGTGAATGCTTTGTTGTAGCCGAGGACGGCGCAGACAAGGAGCGCATCACACGTGAAATTGTTACAATGCCTGCTTACTTTGAGCCCTACGATACAACAGTAACCTTTATCACAGCTGAGGAAATGAAGAAAAATCACAGCGAGCTTCCTCACGGAGGTAATGTTATCCGTACAGGCGTAACAGGCAAGGACAACTGCCATACACAGGTAATTGAATATAAGCTCAGCCTTGATTCAAACCCCGAATTTACAGGCAGTGTGCTTGTAACCTATGCAAGGGCAGTATGCCGTATGGCAGAAAGAAAGGATTTCGGCTGCAAAACAGTATTTGACATTGCACCCGCAGACCTTTCAATCAAGCCCAGAAGCGAGATTATCGCACATATGCTTTAAAAGTAGTCAGTAGTCAGTAGTCAGGACAGTCCTTCGGACTGCAGACATTACTGAAGCTGACTTGAGAAAGGAAACCAAAATTATGCTTTGTGAAAATATAACAGTAAAGGGGAATCACCTTTATTTTGCAGGTGTTGATACCGTAGAAATGGCAAAAAAATACGGCACACCTCTCTTTCTTATGGACGAAAACCGTATAAGAGAAAAGTGCCGCATTTATATAAACGCTATGCAAAAGCACTTCGGTGAAGAGAGTTTCCCTCTCTTTGCAAGTAAGGCTCTTTGCTTCAAGCGTATCTATGAAATCATGAAAGAGGAAAAAATGGGCATTGACCTTGTTTCCTCGGGAGAAATCTATACTGCCGCAAAGGCAGGCTTCGGTATGGAAAAATCCTTCTTCCACGGTAACAACAAAACCGACGAGGATATTGCATACGCTATGGATAACGGTGTAGGCTACTTCGTTGCAGACAGCATCTATGAGCTTGCTGCCGTTGACCGTATTGCCGCTGAAAAAGGCATTAAGCAGAAGATGATTCTCCGCCTTACCCCCGGCATTGACCCCCATACCTATGCAGCCGTTGCAACGGGTAAGGTTGATTCAAAATTCGGTGTGGCTATTGAAACAGGTCAGGCAGAGCTTTTCCTCAAGGAGGCTCTTACCTTCTCTAATCTTGACATCAAGGGCTATCACTGTCATGTAGGCTCACAGGTTTTTGACGAAGACGGTGACGTTTACCTTGAGGCTTCCACAATTATGCTTCATTTTGCAAAGAAAATGGAGGAGCTTTACGGCTTTAAGGCAGAAATTCTCAATATGGGTGGCGGCTTCGGTGTAAGATATACCGAAAGTGACCCCTATCTTGATATTGAAAAGGCAATCGCAAGCCTTTCAAAGCATATAAAGGCAACTGTAGCCGAGCTCGGTATGACAATGCCAAAGGTTATTATGGAGCCGGGCAGAAGCATTGTAGCCGATGCAGGTATGACCCTTTACAGTGTAGGCACACTTAAGGAAATCACAGGCTACAAAAACTATGCTTCAATTGACGGCGGTATGACAGACAATCCCCGTTTTGCTCTCTACGGCTCAAGGTATACTCTTTTACTTGCTAACCGTATGGACGAGGAATGTGACTTCGAGTGTGATGTTGTCGGACGCTGCTGTGAAAGCGGTGACATCATTCAGCCTGAGGTCAAGCTTCCTAAGCCCGTAAGAGGTGACATTGTTGCCGTATGTACAACAGGTGCCTATAACTTCTCAATGGCATCAAACTATAACAGAATTCCCCGTCCGGCCGTTGTAATGCTCGTTGACGGTAAGGATTACCTTGCAGTAAGACGCGAAACCTTTGCTGATATTGCAGAAAGAGACGTTTGATTTGTAGGGCAGGGTGTCTCCTGCTGAAAAAGGTGAGATTATGGAAAACGAAGCAATAAAAACCGAAGAGGCTGCAACCGCAGAAGTAAAGCATAAGCGCAGAGTGCGCTACAAGGGCACTCATCCCAGACGCTTTGAAGAAAAGTATAAGGAGCTCAACCCCGATAAATATGCCGACGACGTTGCACACATCATTGCAAGAGGTGCAACGCCTGCAGGCATGCATATTTCAATCATGGTTGAGGAAATTCTCGACTTTCTTGAAATCAAGCCCGGACAGATTGGCCTTGACGCTACCCTTGGCTACGGTGGTCACACAAGGGCAATGCTTGAAAAATTAGAGGGCAAGGGACATATTTACGGCCTTGATGTTGACCCAATTGAGTCAGCTAAAACCGAAAAGAGACTTCGTGAGGCAGGCTTCGGTGAGGATATTCTTACCGTAAGACTTCAGAACTTTGCCGACATTGATAAGGTCGTTGCCGACACCGGCAAAAGGTTTGACTTTATCCTTGCCGACCTCGGTGTAAGCTCAATGCAGATTGATAACCCCGAAAGAGGCTTTTCCTATAAGGTTGAGGGCCCTCTTGATTTAAGACTTAATCCCGAAAAGGGACAGAGCGGTGCCGAGAGACTTCGCGAAATGAATAAGGAAGAAATTATCGGTATGCTTACAGAAAATGCTGACGAGCCTTATGCAGAGCAGATTGCAAAGGTGATAATGAAGTATTACTATATGGGCAAGCCCGTTGAAACCACTTCAGATTTAAGGCGCTGTGTTGAGGAGGCACTTTCCTTCCTGCCTAAAAAGGAGCAGAAGGATGCAGTAAAGAAATCCTGTCAGCGTACCTTCCAGGCAATAAGAATTGACGTCAACAGTGAATTTGAGGTGCTTTATTCCTTTCTTGAAAAGCTTCCCGATGTGCTCAATGAGGGTGGCAGGGTAGCAGTGCTTACCTTCCATTCAGGTGAGGACAGGCTTGTAAAAAAATCCTTCAAGGAGCTTCAGAAGCAGGGCATTTATTCAAAGGTAGCAAGAGACGTTATCCGTCCCTCACACGAAGAAATAATAAGAAACAGCCGTTCAAAGTGCACCAAAATGAGATGGGCGGTGAAGTAATGCCGTGTTACGGCATTACAGTGATATGTCAGCTTTGCTGACGTGATATTCGCCTTGCGGCGAGTGATATTTTGCTTAAATCAAAGTGATATTTTTGCCCGTCGGGCAAAAGTTAAGGTCGTGAAACCACGACCTTTATTTTTTTAATAACTGTTGATTTTTTCGGCTTCTTGTGGTAGAGTAATAGTGCAACACAAAACCGAATATTTTTATTGCTCAAGGGAAACACTTTGGTAAAAGTGTATCTCGAATTCTTTATATCCTTGAGCGGTATATCGGGTTTTGTGTTGCAGCAAATGAGATGCATTTTTCAGTGTGTCTCGTTTGGGGCACACTTTTTTATTTTGTCAAAGTGGGGAATGTCATATGAAAAAAGCTGTAAAGTATCTGATTGCTTTTTTATTGGTTTTATCACTTTCAGCTAATGGCTTAATGCTGTATTATATAAAAGAAACAGAAAAACCGCATCCTTCAATATCAAAAATAACCTTCGGTGAGCATAATACCGTTGTTTATTGTGAAAAAACCGCAGAAGCTCAGGTCTTTCGTGTTGATTCAGCCGAAAAATCATTTCAATTCGGTGATTCAAAGCTTGTGGAAAGTGACAACCTTTATTTGATTACGTCTGAAAGCAAAATAAACCTTTCTGATTATGATGCAAAAGGTTTTGTGATTGACAGTGAAGGTAATATCCTTTATTCTCTTGCTGAACCCTCACTGAAGAAGGAAAAGGTTTTTGTAACGCCAAGCGGTCATAAATATCATACCGACATTTATTGTGCAGGTAAAAACGGCTTTGAGGTTGATTGTGAAACAGCACTTGCCTTTGACAGAAGACCTTGTAAAAATTGTTCAGAATTAAAATAAAGCAGGCATTTTTCAAAAATGCCTGCTTTTTATTGGTTTCATTTCACACTCATCCTCATGCGAATCAATAACTCCCACAGCCTGAAGATAAGAATAAATTATCACGCTTCCGCAGAATTTCATTCCTCTTTTTATAAGGTCCCTTGAAATTGCGTCAGAAAGGGGAGAGGTGACATTGCTGACCTCTTTAATCTGTTCACCGTTCCAGAAAAGGCGAAGATAATTATAAAATGAGCCGTATTCATTAAGAATATCTCTGAAAATCCGTGCATTGCTTATTGCGGCACGGATTTTTCTTTCGTTACGGATAATGCCTCTGTTGTTTTTTAGTTCAATGATTTTCTCTTCGTCAAAGCCTATAACCCTTTCAAGCTCAAAGCCCTCAAAGGCCTCACGGAAGCTTTCACGCTTATTGAGCACACATTCCCAGGAAAGTCCTGCCTGAAAGGACTCGAGAATAAGCATTTCAAAAAGATATCGGTCATCAAAGCGTGGCTTGCCCCATTCCTCATCGTGATATTTCACATAAAGGGGATTTTTCTCGTTGCACCATTTACATCTCATAGCGTCACCTTAACCGAGCACCACGTCTGTAATAAGCATTACGCAAAAGCCTACAAGCAAGGCGTAGGTTGCTCCTCTTTCACTGCCGTGTGCGTGGGTTTCGGGTATCATTTCATCACTTATTACGTAAAGCATGGTACCGCCTGCAAAGGCAAGGGCAAAGGGGAGAATTGCCGAAGCAACGCTTACTGCAAGGTAGCCTATAAGCGTACCCACAACCTCAACTACGCCCGTAATCATTGCGGCAATAAAGGTCTTTTTAGGTGTTACACCGGCTGCAAGCATAGGTCCTATAATCACCATGCCTTCGGGAATATTCTGAAGTGCAATACCGCCGGCAATAATAAGTGCCTGTGTTGTATCACCTGAGCCGAAGCCGACGCCTGCCGCAATACCCTCGGGAAGGTTGTGAATTGCAATAGCGCATACAAAAAGCAGCACCTTGTCAAGGCTCTGGTTGTTGTGGTTTTCCGTGTCCGTGCCTGCAAGTCGGTGCAGGTGAGGCACAAGCTTATCAATAAGGTTAAGGCATAAGGCACCTGCAAAAATGCCGATGACGGTAATGATTATGCCGTATTTTCCGCCGTATTCAAGCGAGGGCACAATAAGTCCGAGTACAGCCGCGGCAAGCATTACACCTGCGGCAAAGGAAAGCACAATGTCGGAAAACCTGTGTGACATCTTTTTGAACATAAAGCCCATAAGTGAGCCGATTATTGTTGCACCGCCTACACCAAGGGCGGTTAAAAGCACCATCTTCATATTTATTCTCCTTTTATAACTGAATTGAAATATCCGTTTATTTCCTCAGGGGAAAGCTTCATTTTATTATTTATCCACCATCGCACCGTTTCAACAAAGGTTACGGCAATGTGATTGGTAATAAAATCCTCGGGAAGCTTATCGGAAAAACCGCTTTTGAAATCCTCGTGACTGCTTTGAATAATTTCGAGCACACCCTTTTTAAAATAATTTAAAAACAGCTCGTTGTTATCGCCCGAAAGCAGCTTGAGTATGTGATTATCGTTTTTTGCAATATGCTCAAAAAGGTGCAGAAAAACCGAGTCGGGTGCATCACAGTCAAAAATGTGGTGATGTCTTTCTCTTTCTCCCTGCATACAGTCAAATATGTGGCAGAAAAGCTCCTCACAAAGTGCTTTGAGCAGATAGTCCTTTGTTTCAAAGTGTGAGTAAAAGGTTGCTCTGCCTATATCGGCACG
>JBGVGP010000293.1:0-1561 GCA_045121735.1 Acutalibacteraceae bacterium | reverse complement strand
TATCAAGGAATGCATGTAACTCCTTGTATAAAAGCATAGGAATACAAAAAATAAAGCCCTCGCAGTGCGAGGGCTTTTCTGTCGTTATAGCTTATTTTGCTTCTTCTTTTTTTACTCTGTTAAAGAGGATGTAGATAACTTCTGCTGCTTCGTCAGGAAATTTCAGCAGAATATCATCTTTACCGGGGCGGTGGAAAGTAACGATGTTGATACCGTCGAACTCAGCACAGGAAAGATCCTGCAGCTTGGTACCGAAAGCGTTCTTTTCACTGAAATACAAGATACGTTGGTTGGTGAGGAAGAAGTGCCCCAGTTCCAAGAGGACGGTAGCTTCTTCTTTAATTTTGGGATGTTCCAGTTTTTCGCCTTTGAAGTTAACGGTTTCGTCAATTTCAAATTTACGGGTCAATTCAAAGAGATTGTCTTCGCGTTCAATAACTTTGTGTTGGCACAGACCGCAGTTGACGTAAGCGCGGCAAACTTCGCCTTTTTCCAAGGGCAGATCGGTTTCTACAACATGAAGTTCTTGATTTTCTGCAGCCCACAAATCGCGGTACTTGTGCAGAGCATTGACAATGTTATTCTTAAATTCGTAGGGAATGTCCAAAGTTGCGCAGTCAGCGCGGAAAGCAGCTTCTTGGTCGGGGCTGTAGCGTGCTTCCTTAACGATGTCTTCAAACAGCAGGTTGAAGTGGGCCTGGAAGACTTGCTTGCGGATGGACAGACCGTCCTCGTAATCGTAACCGAACAAGTCGTTGATCGCATGAATATCCAGTTTTTCTTCTTTCGTCAGCAGGTTGCGGCAGCGGATGAAGTAAGCTGCGGTTTTAGCACCTTTATCAGCCAGTTTTACTAAATGGGGAGGCAGTTCCAACAGCTCTGCTAAATGAGCGGTTTGGGCAAAAAGGGGGTCATCCTTGGTTTGTGCTTCTGTGAAGACAACATCTGCCAATTTACGGTACAAGCCACTGCGTTGCTGCATATTTTCTTCGCTGAACTTTACGCCCCATTGTTTCAAGGCGCTATGTACTTGGTCTGCTGTAATGGTGGTTGCATCACTGGCTTCCGCCAAGAGATTGTTCAAGGCTTTCCAACCGTTTTCTGCCGGTTTAGAGCCAAACATTTTAGAGAAAAAACCACATTGTTCTAATTCTTGTAATTCAAAAGGCTTCAAAACGCTCTACTCCTTAAAATCGAAATTAAAAAAGTAACTTATTTAATATTATACTGTAAAAAGCTTGTGAAATAAAGAGGAAAACGTAAAATGTCTCGCTTGATACATAGTAAGTTTCTAAGCGTAATATAGTGAAGCTATGCTTTCAAAAATGGTACCGGAAACTATATCCTGTGGTATAATAGAGGTAAATTATAAAGGGAGTCAGTAAATATTATGGATAAACGTAAGCAGTATTGGAAAAGGAATTTACCCGTCCTATGGGTGGGTGTGTTTTTGTGTTGCGCCAGCTATACTAGCTGTATTCCCTTCCTGCCCGTGTATTTATTGCGGGACTTGGGCGTAGAGCAGAGCGATGTAAACTTTTGGTCCGGCGTTACCTTTGCT
>JBGVGP010000292.1:0-8102 GCA_045121735.1 Acutalibacteraceae bacterium | reverse complement strand
GTAACCAATCAATATATATTAGAAAAGTTTATCTTTACCAATATGGAACTTGCAAAAATCAACGATGAGATTTGGAGCGTAGGAAATAGAAATATTGTGTTTTATTAGGAAACAAAAAAGCTGTAACACTAGGTTATGGCTTTTTTCTTACAAAGGAGAAGCGCTATGGACTTTAACCTTAATCTGCCGATAAATGTAGTAAGCGGCAAGGATGCAGTTTCAAAAAACAGCCGTCTGCTTTCCTCTATGGGCAGAAGCTGTATTATAGTAACAGGCGGCAGCAGCGCAAGGCTTTCAGGTGCCCTTGACGATGTGACTGCGGCACTTACAAAAGAAAATATAAGCTATACTGTTTTTGATAAAATAGGACCTAATCCCCGTCTTGACCACTGCTTTGAGGCAGCAGAGCTTGCCCGTGAGGTAAAAGCTGATTTTGTTATCGGCATAGGCGGAGGCTCTCCCCTTGACGCGGCAAAGGCTGTTGCAGTTTATGCAAGCAACCCTCAGCTTTCAATGGATGAGATTTATACTGCAAGTGAAAGAAACAGGTCTCTTCCCCTTGTGCTTATAGGCACAACCTCGGGCACAGGCAGTGAGGTCGGCAAGGTGAGTGTGCTCACTCACCCGACAACAGGCAGGAAAAAGAGCATTTCTCCCATGGACTGCTTCCCGACTCTGACCTATGCAGACCCGAAGTACACCCACTCTATGCCCTATGACATCACCGTTTCAACAGCACTTGACGCAATGGCTCACGTGCTCGAGGGCTATATGGGTGTAAAGTGCAGCGATATTCCCACCCTTTTCGGCGAAAGAGCGATTGACCTTATATGGACGGGACTTTGCTTCCTTTACGAAAACAAAGAAGAAAAGGCACTGCCCGACGAAGAGCTTCGTGAAGCACTTTACTACGGCTCACTTTATGCAGGCATCACCCTCGCCTACTGCGGCACGGCCTTCCCCCACCCTATGGGCTATATTCTTACCGAAAACTACGGCACCCCCCACGGCAAGGCTTGTACTGCATTTATGGACAGCTTCATTGACCGTGCAGCAGTTCACACTCCCGATAAGCTTACAAGAGCCCTTGAAATTATGAAGACCGATAAGGACAATTTCAAGCGTATTATCAGTGAGCTTACTGACATCAAGGGAATAACCATGACAAAAGGAGAAATTGACACCTACTGCTCACGCTTTGACACACCGCCCGCAAACTTCACCTTCTCGCCTGGAGGCTATACAAAGGAAGATGCTGTGAGGGAGCTTACAGAAAAATTCGGAGGTTAAGCTAT
This sequence comes from Acutalibacteraceae bacterium, assembly GCA_045121735.1. Classification (GTDB taxonomy): domain Bacteria; phylum Bacillota; class Clostridia; order Oscillospirales; family Acutalibacteraceae; genus UBA6857. The sequence continues at coordinate 6,807 of JBGVGP010000292.1, read as the reverse complement.
GTTACGTAAAATCAAAATCTTTTTCGGCAGAGTCAGAACAATGAGCTTCAAGACAATGTTCGACATTATAAATCAGATTCATAAGGAGCTCGGTCAGTCAAGAATCGTCACCTTTATTGATATGGTATACTGTGCCCTTACGGCAAACATCGGTTATCTTGATTATCACGTTTTCGGCTTCGCAAAGGTAAAGGGCGCAAAAAGAAAGACCTTTATGACAATGAATCAGAATCTTTCACTTGTCCGTCAGGTCAACAATCCCGAGTCCTTTAAAATTTTCGACAACAAGGTGCTTTTCTTTGAGCATTTCGGTGACTTTACGGGCAGAGGCTTCCTCAACCTCGAGGATAAAACAGCCGAAGACCTTAAAGAGTTCTGCAAGGGCAAGAGCATAGTTTTCGCAAAGCAGACACAGACCTTCGGCGGTCAGGGCATCACAAAGGAAGAAATCAGTGAAAATACCGATTTCAACGCTCTTTATAAAAAGCTCATGGACAATAAGCAGTACCTTATTGAAGATGCAATTGTTCAGCACGAAAAAATGAACGAGCTTTACCGAGAAAGCGTTAACACTCTTCGTATGGTAACTCTCGTAAACGACAAAAACGAGGCACACTTTATGTATGCTCTTGTAAGAATGGGTCAGAAGGGTGCAAAGGTTGACAACATTTCAAGTGGCGGTATGTATGCCCCCGTAAATGAAAACGGCATTATCACCCACCCCGCCTTCTGTGATAAAGAGGGCATCTGCCACGAAATTCATCCCACCTCAGGCACAAAAATCCCCGGCTTTGAAATCCCCTATTTCAAGGAGGCTGTTGAGCTTGTGAAAAAGGCAGCACTCGTTGTTCCCGATATGCGCTACATCGGTTGGGACATTGCCATTACAGAAAAGGGCCCCATCCTTGTTGAGGGTAACAACTTCCCCTCCTACGATATGGTGCAGAATTACCGTCACCGTGACGGCGACGAGGGCATCAAGGCCAAGTTTGAAGAGGCAATGGGAATAACCTTATAAGTAGTCAGTAGTTAGTAGTCAGTAGTCAGGAAGCCGCCCGTTGGGCGGCTTTTTCGACGGCTTTGTTTTTATTGGAACAAACTATTGAATTGTACCAAGTTTGTTCCACATTTGTTCCAAGTTTGTTCCGGTCACAAACCCAGTATTTATAAGGGTTTTCACCCTTTTGGAACAAATGGAACAAATATATTTATAAAAAAAGTATTATAAAATAATAAGAGTAAAAAACTTTATAGAAAATATTGTTCCAATTGTTCCATTTGTTCCGTAGTCAGTAAAAAACAGTAGGGAAGGGGCTTGCTCCTTCCGTCAATGCTTTGCATTGCCACCTTCCTCAGGGAGGAAGGCTGTCCCCCTCTTTGAGGGAGTCACCGTCTTTTTAGCTCTTGGCACTGAAGGGCTGTTGAATTAAGATGCAGAAGGCGTTTTCTTTGACCCGAAGCTGTATGAATATACTGCGAGCGGGCAAAAAAACGTCTAAAAAAGCAGATATAGCTACACAAAAAAAACAGATGCACCTCGGTTTTTTCTTCACCTTTGGTACATCTGTTGTTTTTTCTGCTTTTTGGTCTGCGCTTAATGCATCAGTCCTTTTAGTCTTCCATGTACTTTTCGATAACCTTAATAGCATCACCGAGAGTTTCGATGTTGCCAACCTCACGGTCGGGAATTTCTACATCGAACTCGTCTTCGATTGCAACTGCAATGTTGATAAGCTCAAGGGAGTTAAGACCGAGCTCACTTCTGATGTTGGTGTCCTCTGTAAGCTTTTCGGGGTCGATCTCCACAAAGCGGCAGATTACTTCTCTGAGTGTTTCAAGCATATTGTTAAGCCTCCTTTATTATACTGTTTCTTTTTTTGTGTATGTATCAATAACCTTTTGTCTGATAACCTTTCTTGTTGAGTTCTTTTCGAACTCATTGAAGGAAACGTAAACATTCTGAACCTTTCTGTAAGAAGGCTGACCCTTGTTGCTTTCGGCAACGTCTGCCTTTGTTTTTGCAATGATTTCTTCATCGCTAAGCCCCGGAAGGAATTCTCTGTTTACGTAAATTGCTGCTGACATGATAACTGCATCCTTACCTGTTGCAGAAACAATTTTCTCTTCAAAAGCAACAGTTTCAACAGCATAGGGAAGATGCTCCATAATGTTGCTTTCAACTGTTTCGGGGAAGATGTTTTCGCCATTGGGAAGAATAATAAGGAACTTCTTACGGCCTGTGATGTAAAGCTCGCCGTCCTCGTCAAGTCTGCCGTAGTCACCGGTCTTGAACCAGCCGTCCTCGCTAAAGGATGCCTTTGTTGCTTCCTCGTCCTTGTAGTAACCCTTGGTTACGTTGTCACCCTTAACCCAGATTTCACCGATACCGTCCTCGTCGGGCTCAGCAATCTTGAAGGTTGCCTTGGGGAATGCCTTACCTGCTGAAAGGGGCTTTTCCTTACCGTTGGTGTGAAGTGTAATTGTTGGTGAGCATTCTGTCATACCGTAGCCGGAAATGATTTTGAAGCCAAGCTCTGAAAGGAACTTGATATGGTCACCTCTTGCAGGGGCACCGCCACAGCTCATTGTGGGGAACTGACCGCCGAAGTTTTCTTTAATCTGCTTGAAAACGATGGGTCTGATGTCAATGCCGACCTTAAGAAGCTTGTTGCTGATTTTAATCATCTTAAGCATAATGTCAAGCTTACCGCTTGCCTCTGCCTTTGCACGGATACCGTTGTAGATACCCTCAAGAACAAGAGGTACAACTGCCATAGCAGTAGGACGGAAGTCATTGATATTGGGAAGAATGTTTTTGAGACTGTCGTTAACGTAAATAATACCGTTCATATAAATAGCGGTAAGAACGCTGCAGGAAAGCTCATAAACGTGGTTCATGGGAAGAATTGACATTGTTGACTGCTCAGGTCCGAGGAACTCAAGAATACCCTCAACGTTTACTGAGAAGTTGTAATGTGTAAGCATTACGCCCTTGTTTGTGCCTGTTGTACCTGAAGTAAATACAATAGCTGCAAGGTCTTCGGGCTTAACCTCTGCGTCGAGGAAGCGTCTGTCGCCTTCCTCAAGAAGCTTTTTACCCATTTCGCAAAGCTCGTCAATGGTAAGGAACTTGCCGCCTGCAGCCTTGCCGTTGTGAGTCATATTGATTGCGTACTTACATCTGTCATCGTTTTCAAGGTGAAGCTGTGCTGTTTCCTTATATGTTCTTGAATGGAAAACAGCCTCTGCATCACCCTTTGAGATGAGCATACTGATGTCCTTATCGGGAAGCTCCTTGTCGATGGGAACTGCAACACCGCCGCCGCATACGATAGCAAAGAAGGTTACAATCCAGTTGTAGCTATTTTCACTTACAATTGAAATATGCTTGCCGCCGAGACCGAGCTCATAAAGAGCTGTACCGAGCTGTCTAACCTTGTCGTGGAAATCCTTAACGGTATAAACTGCGTCCTGCTTCTTGATTTTTTCAACAACTGCAACTCTGTCACCGAATTCTTCACTTCTTATGAACATTTCTTTTATAGAGGTAACAGGTCCGTAGTTGTGAATTTTTCCTCTGAGCTTTGCAAGCTCTTTAAATTCCTGTTTGGTTATTTCAACATGCATTTCTTAATTCTCCAGTCTGATTCTCTCTTTTATCTGTTTTTATTTAAGATTGCTTTCACACATATCAAGCAATTCTTTTACTGTAATTTCGGGGTTTTCGATACCTGCCATTACAACCTTCACTGCATTTTCATGAAGCTTTTCAATCTGCTGCTTTTCTGAAAGCTTGATTCTGTACATATAGTTGAGGTTGATGCCCTTATCCTTCGGGTCGGTTGAGCAAATAGTGTAAAGAGGTGTGAAATATCTGCCAAGGTCATAGGTTCTGAAGTCGAACTTAACGCCGAAGTTATCAAGATCAAGAGGAACCGGAATCCATGAGAACATCATACATGCAGGACCCTGAATGAGACTGTAGTTGTACATCTCTCTTGAAAGGTCACGTGCTGTGATGTAGGGATAATCCATATGACGGTAAAGCTGTGTTCTTACGGAGGTGTACTCCTTAAGGCCGTCCATAAAGCTTGCTTCCTCGGGAATAATTGTACGCACCTGGATAGGCTGAACAAGACAGCCGCTCATTCTCTTTTCCTTTACGCCTGCTCTCTTTGAACAGGTTGCCATCATGAATACATCATCTGTTCTGTAGTTAAGAGCAGAGCAGTGTGTACGAAGACCGAACATGAAAAGGCTTTCGGGTGCGATATTGTTTTCCTTACAGAAGGTGAAGATTTTAGCTGCGTCCTCTGTGCCGATGTGACCTGTAATCATATTACACTTATCAAGAAGAGGATTATAAGCAGCGGGAACACGAAGGTTGGGATTCTTTTTCTTGATTCTTGCCTTTTCAAGGAATTCGGGGCCGTGAACTGCTGCATAGAAGGGCTCGCCACCCTTTGCAAAGTATTCGCGGTACCACTTTTCGTGCTTATCCCACTTTTTCTTTTCTTCTACAACCTTAAGCTCCTTCTGAATGTATTCTTCATAGGAGTAGGGAGGAGCGGGAAGCTCTTCACCTTTAACAAGTGCCTTATAAACAGCAATAAGGTCAAGGTAGAATACCATTGCACCGATAGCGTCCATATTAAGGTGGCTTACGTTGAAGTAAATACCGTTACCGGCACCTGCAGTCTTATAGAAATATATTCTGAAGTTTACGCCCTTGTCAAAGCGTACGGGAGTCTGTGCATCCTTAAGGAAAAATTCCTCCTGCTGCTCAAGGCTTCTGAAATACTTGCAGGGAACCTTGCTCATTTTGAAAGAGGGAAGGAAATACTGCATAATTTTCTTGTCCTGCTTGATAAAGCGCAGACGAAGGCTGTCGTTACGCTCAAATTCAATATTGAGCGCCTTTGTCATAAGCTCGAAATCAAGATCAAGGTCTACTGAAAATGATGTAGGAATCTGTGAGATCTGCTTGCTGAAGGTGTACTTGAACATAAGGTACATTGTTTCCTGTGAGGGAATAAGATCATACAGCTTATAGGGGAATTCTTTCTTCATAAATCGTCACTTCTTTCATTTTTGTCGGATATAAAACAGTTGAATTTGTTTTTGTTGCAAACACAAATTCCCATAATAATAGCCTTTTTTATAATAGCAAATCGGTAAATTAAAGTCAATAATATTTAAGATAAAAGTTGTAACACTGTGTACTGAATTATATACCGTGCTGCTATTAAAGCATATTTAATTTAAAACCGTATACAGAAAATGTAACAAAAGAGAAAACAGACAGTCCCATTTTTGTGAAACCGTCTGTCAGTATTTTTATTAAAGCACCTTTGAAAGGAAGTCAATAGCTCTGGGACTCTGAGGATTGGAGAAGAACTCCTCGGGGGTGTTTTCTTCAACAAATCTGCCCTCATCCATAAATACAATTCTTGTACCTACTTCCCTTGCAAAGCCCATTTCGTGGGTAACAACAACCATTGTCATTCCCTGGTCTGCAAGCTCCTTCATAAGCTCAAGCACCTCGCCTACCATTTCGGGGTCAAGGGCGCTTGTAGGCTCATCAAAAAGGATTACGTCGGGATCCATTGCAAGTGAGCGTACAATTGCAACTCTCTGCTTCTGTCCGCCTGAAAGAGATGAAGGATAAGCATCTGCCTTTTCCTCAAGACCGATTCTCTTAAGAAGCTCAAGAGCAGTTGCTCTTGCCTTTTCGTTTATTTCGGAAACCGTTGTTGTTACGGGAACAAGCTCACCCTTTTTAAGGTGCAGCTTTTTAAGAAGGTTATCTCTCTTTTGCTTTTTGAGGTTTTTCTTACCGATAAGAACAGGGGCAAGCATAATGTTTTCAATAACGGTTTTGTTTGCAAAAAGATTGAAGTGCTGAAAAACCATGCCCATCTTCTGACGGTGTATGTTGATATCAACCTTCATATCGGCAATATCCTCACCGCCGAAAATAATCGAACCGCTTGTGGGGTCCTCCATACAGTTGAGGCAACGAAGGAAGGTACTCTTACCCGAGCCTGAGGGACCGATTACAACAACCTTTTCGCCCTTTTTGATTGTGGTGTTGATGTCCTTTAAAACCTTGTTGTCACCAAAGGATTTACAAAGACCCTTTACCTCAATAAGATTATTATTTTCTGTCACCCTTCCTCAGCCTCCTTTCCATAAGCTTTATGCCGAGTGTGATAAGGCATACAATAACTATATAAATCATTGCCATTGTAAGGTAGGGCACCATGAATTCATAGCTGTTTGAGCCTATATAGTTGAATGCAACATAAATATCCGTTGCGCCGATGAAGGATACAACAGAGGTTTCCTTGATAAGGGCAATGAACTCGTTACCCAATGTAGGCAGAATGTTTTTGATAGCCTGAGGTATAACGATTTTCATCATGGTTGAGCCGTAGCTTAAGCCTACGCTTCGACCGCCCTCCATCTGACCGGGGTCAACAGAAAGGATACCGGCACGCATAATTTCTGAAATATAAGCAGCCGAATTAAGACCGAAAACACAGATAGCCACGTTTACAGAGGTCATTTTTACACCTATAAGAGGCAGCATAACATAATAGAAAACAAGAAGCTGCGCTACCATGGGTGTACCTCTGAAAAGACCTACATAAAGGCTGCAGAAGCCGTTGAGTATCCTTGAGGCCTTGCTGTATTTGGGAAGAACGCGTACAGTTGCAATAAGTGTACCTATAACAATACCTATGATAAGACCTGTAACAGCAATAATAACTGTATTCTTAAGGCCTAAAAGCACCTCGTTATATC
>JBGVGP010000291.1:0-3625 GCA_045121735.1 Acutalibacteraceae bacterium | reverse complement strand
CTGCTTTTGATACAGTAAACAAGGACGCTTTCTCAAAGGGTCACGTTATTGTTAAAAAGGGTAAGAAGATTTTTGTTAAGTTTGTAATTGAATAATAAAAACAATAGCCGACTCGGAAAAACCGTTGTCGGCTGTTTTTAAAGGAGTATAATATGAAGAATTATCCTAATCCATTTATACCTGAAAGAGCAGACCCCTATGTAACAAAGGGCAGTGACGGCTACTATTACTTTACTGCGTCTTATCCTGCCTTGCACGATGAGCTTCACGGATATGACAGAGTTGTTTTAAGAAGAAGCAGAACCGTTGAGGGACTTGCACGGGCAGAAGAAAAAACAATATGGACAGCACACAGTGAGGGTATAATGGCAAGGCATATATGGGCACCCGAAATCCATGAAATTGAAGGCAGCTGGTATGTATTTTTCGCCGCAGGCAACAGTGACGATAAATGGTGTATCCGTCCTTATGTGCTTTCCTGCGACGGTAAATACCCGATTAATGACACCTGGAGTGAAAAGGGTAAGGTGCAGGCTCTTAGTGAGGATAAGGTTTCCTTCAATAGCTTTTCTCTTGATATGACTTACTTTGAGCATAAGGGAAAGCATTATCTTATCTGGGCTGAAATTATCGGCGCTTCCTCACTCTTTATGGCTGAAATTGACCCAGCTTGTCCTTGGAAGCTTACTTCAATGCCTATACTTTTAAGTAAGCCCGAATATGATTGGGAAAAGGTGCGCTTCCACGTGAATGAGGGCGCAAGCGTACTCAAGGGTAAGGATAAGCTTTTCATTTTCTTTTCTGCATCGGGTACGGGCGCCGAATACTGTATGGGTTACCTTTGGGCTGATAATGATGCCGACCTTATGAATCCGTTGTCGTGGAATAAAACAAAAGCCCCCGTGCTTTCTACCGATGACCTTACAGGTGAGGTGGGACCCGGACACAACAGCTTTGTTTATGACGAGGAGGGGACACTGCTTCTTGTTTATCACGCACGTCCCGAAAGTCACCTTCACAAAAGGTGTGGCACCTATGACGATGAGTCACTTTATGACCCTTGCCGTCATGCAAGAATTAAGGAGGTTGCCTTTGACAGTAAGGGCTTCCCTGTAATAAAATAAAAAATACGGTCTGTTTCCTTTGTTGAAACAGACCGTTGATTTTTTTATTCTGCTTTTGTTTCTCCGTAGGTGAAGCCGGGCATCATCTTAAGCTTGAACAGATTCATTTTATGAAGTCTGTCAATTCTTTCCTTTGTTGCCGGGTCTTCAATTTCTCCTGTTCTGATATATTTATCAAGAACTGCATAGGTAAATCCGAGGTTGTCCTCGTCGGTTTTACCGCAAAGTCCGTCGCTGGGTACCTTTTTAACAAGCTCCTCGGGAAGACCGAGAGCAGTGCCGATTTCAAGGGTTTCCTGAACAGTAAGGTTGCAAAGGGGGCTGAAGTCACCCGCAGCATCACCGTAGCGTGTGGAGTAGCCAACCCAGTCCTCGGAAAGGTTGCAGGTGTTTGCAACTCTGCCGTTGCAGCACTGTGAAACAGCATATACAACAGACATTCTTATTCTCGGTGAAAGGTTTATTTTAGCCTGGTTGGAAAGCTCAAGCTTTCCCTCAAACTGACCGAGCACGCCGTCAACGGCGTCCTTTATGTTTATTTCATAGCTTTTTATACCGAGATGCTCAACAAGAAGCCTTGAATAGGAGATATCACTCTGTTCACCGCAGGGCATAAGTACACCTATAACTCTGTCCTTACCGAGAGCCTCAACACAAAGGGCCGCGACAACGGAGCTATCCTTACCGCCGGAAATACCGAGCACGGCATTGCATCCTTTGCCGTTTTCTTCAAAAAAGTCTCTTATCCATTGAACACAGTCGTTTTTTACTTTAAGTGCATCAAACATATTTTTTCTCCTTTAAATAACGTTTATAAGACAGGATTTCATAACTGTAAGAGCCGCGTTGTGGGCTTCGGGTGATACGCCTGCACAGCAGGCGGAGTCAACGGTTATGTCACATTCTGTGTTGTGCGCTCTTATGGTAAGAGCATTTGAAATAACACATATATCTGTGCATATACCGATAAGCTCAACGGAAAGCTTTTCTCCGTCATATTTTTCGCTTATAAGCTCAGCAAGCTTCTGTGAGCCGAAGGTAGGCTTTTCAATAATTACGGGATTTTTACCTTCAAGAGCTTTTTCTATATCAGCGTTGAGCTTCCAACCGTCAGTACCCTTTATGCAGTGGGGGACGGGGAGCTTTTTACCCTCCGCAGTGCTCATATAATCCTCTGAATGGGTGTCAAGGGTAACATAAATATCTCCCTTAAAGCCCTTAATTTTACGACAGGCGTTGTCGATTATTCCGACGGCCTCCTTTGAGCCGAGAGCACCGTCAACAAAATCCTTCTGTATATCTACAACAACAAGGATATTTTTCATTATATATCACCTCGTTAATTAATTTTATCTCACAAAATATTATGTGTCAATATTTTGATAAAACATTGTTGCAAATTGAATAAAATTATTATATATGGTTGATTTTTAGATGATTTATTCTTATAATATAAAGGAAAAGAAAAGCAAAGGAGAAATAACAATGAAAGAAAACGTAACTATCTTTAACCATCCTCTTATTCAGCATAAGCTTTCAATCCTTCGTGATAAGAATACATCATCAAAGGATTTCAGAGCACTTGTACACGAAATTGCTATGCTTATGTGCTTTGAAGCAACCCGTGACCTTCCTCTTGAAGATGTTGAAATTGAAACTCCTATCTGCAAAACAACAGCTAAAAAGATTTCAGGTAAGAAGCTTGCCGTTGTTCCTATTCTCCGTGCAGGTCTCGGTATGGTTGATGCTATCAGTGAGCTTATTCCTTCAGTAAGAATCGGTCACATCGGTCTTTACCGTGATGAAGAAACACTCAAGCCCGTTGAATATTACTGTAAGCTTCCTAAGGATATTGCAGAAAGAGATGTTATCGTTGTAGACCCTATGCTTGCAACAGGCGGTTCAGCTATCGACGCTGTTTCACAGATTAAGCTTCGTAACCCCCGTTCAATCCGTTTTATGGGCATTATTGCGGCTCCTGAGGGCATTGAAGCATTCACTAAGGCTCATCCCGACGTTCACGTTTACTGTGCTGCGCTTGACGAGAAGCTCAATGAGGTAGGCTATATCGTTCCCGGTCTCGGTGATGCCGGTGACAGAATCTTCGGAACAAAATAAAATTAAAATAATTCCACCGGATGACTTGACAAATACATTTTAAAGTGCTAAAATATTTTTCAATATTACTAAATGCGTTGACGAAATTATGATTTGTCTGTTGTGCTTTCAGAGAGTCGGTGGTTGCTGCAAACCGATACACAAAGGTAAATCAGTCTCATTTCTGAGCAGGATCGCTGAAGACCTCGGTTGGGTAGGTGATCACGGAAGCCCCGTTATCATGGCTAAAAGCTTGTCAGAGCTTTGAAGGTGACTGTTTATACAGTAAACAAGGTGGTACCGCGGATTATTTATTCGTCCTTGAAATTACTCAAGTAGTTTCAAGGGCGTTTTTTTAGTAATAAAATACAATTTCCGTAAAGGAGTTAAAAGAAATGAAAAGA
>JBGVGP010000290.1:0-10472 GCA_045121735.1 Acutalibacteraceae bacterium | reverse complement strand
CGGGTACATAGTAAACGGTTACATCGTCACGCTGTACCTTTTCAGCAATAAGGCTTGAGTCAACAATAATGATACCGCCTGAAACAACATCATTCTCGTACTTTTTAAGAGAAGGGAGGTTCATAGCAATAAGCACATCGGGATTAGCAATAATAGGTGAACCTACAGGCATATCACTTATGATAACGCTGCAGTTAGCAGTACCGCCACGCATTTCGGGACCGTATGAGGGAAGCCAGGAAACCTGCTTGTCAGCAATGAGACCCTTGTAAGCAAGAAGCTTGCCTGCAAAAAGAACGCCCTGACCGCCGAAGCCTGCAATTAAAATCTGTTTTGTACTCATTTTATGCTTCCTCCTTGCTTTCGGCATCTCTGTCCTTATATACACCAAGAGGATAATAAGGAATCATTTTTTCTTCAACCCACTTAAGAGCATCAACAGGAGTCATACCCCAGTTTGTGGGACAGGTTGAAACAACCTCAACAAGTGAAAAGCCCTTGCCGTCAAGCTGATTCTGGAAAGCCTTTTTAATAGCCTTCTTTGCGTTTCTTACATTCTTAACGTTGTTAACGGCAACTCTTTCGATGTAGCCTGCACCGTCAAGCTGTGAAAGCATTTCAGAAACCTTTACAGGGAAGCCGCAATGGCTTGTGTCTCTACCGTAGGGTGAGGTCTGTGTAACCTGACCGGGAAGAGATGTGGGAGCCATCTGACCGCCTGTCATACCGTAAATTGCGTTATTTACGAAGATAATTGTAATATTTTCATTTCTTGCTGCAGCATGAACTGTTTCAGCCATACCGATTGAAGCAAGGTCACCGTCACCCTGATATGTAAAAACAACATAGTTGTCGGGATCGGAACGCTTAAGACCTGTAGCAACAGCAGGAGCTCTGCCGTGTGCAGCCTCAACCATATCACAGTTGAAGTAATTATAAGCAAGAACGCTACAGCCAACGGGTGCAACACCTATTGTTCTGCCCTCAACGCCAAGCTCGTCAATAGCCTCGGCAACAAGGCGATGAATAATACCGTGTGTACAACCGGGACAGTAATGTAAGGGTACATCAGCAAGTGACTTAGGTTTATCAAATACTACCATTATTCATTACCTCCTTTGCTAGCTTCAACAATCTTTTCGAGCACCTGCTCGGGTGAAGGAATCATACCGCCTACTCTGTTGCAGAGTGAAACGGGCTTCTTACACTTAGTAGCAAGCCTTACGTCTTCAATCATCTGTCCCATTGACATTTCAACACAGACAAATGCCTTAACCTTATCAGCTGCTGCTTCAAATACCTTTGTGGGGAAGGGCCAGAGTGTGATAGGTCTGATAAGACCAACCTTGATACCCTGTGCACGTGCCATAGCAATAGCATTCTTTGCAATACGTGCAGTAATACCGAAGGCGCAGACGCAAATCTCTGCATCGTCCATCATGTATTCCTCATACATAACTTCGTTTTCTTCGATAACCTTATACTTCTCATATCTTTCGAAGTTAAGCTTTTCAAGCTCTTCAGGAACAAGTGAAAGAGAGTTGATAAGATTCTTCTTTCTTTCAAGCTTTGTGCCTGTAACAGCCCATGACTTATCGTATTCGTTTACTGCTGCTTCCTCAAGAGAAACAGGCTCCATCATCTGACCGAGTGTACCGTCAGCAAGAATCATTGAAGTCATTCTGTACTTATCGGCAAGGTCAAAGCCCTTGATTGTAAGGCTTGCCATTTCCTGAACTGATGAGGGTGCAAGAACAATCATTCTGTAGTCACCGTGACCGCAGCCCTTTGTTGCCTGGAAATAGTCAGCCTGTGAGGGCTGGATACCGCCAAGACCGGGGCCACCGCGCTGTACGTTTACAACAAGGCAAGGTAAATCACTACCCGCCATATAAGAGAGACCTTCAGCCTTAAGGGAAATTCCGGGGCTTGATGAAGAGGTCATTACTCTTTTACCTGTACCTGCAACACCGTATACCATATTGATAGCAGCAACTTCACTTTCAGCCTGAAGGAAGCAACCGCCGATTTTAGGCATTTTCTTTGCCATATAAGCCGCAATTTCTGTCTGCGGTGTGATGGGATAACCGAAGTAATGACGGCAGCCTGCAAGAATAGCAGCCTCCGCAATAGCTTCGTTACCCTTCATGAGAACTTTTTCAGCCATTTTTATTACCTCACTTTTCAACCTTGATTATACAGTCCGGACACATAGTAGCGCAAAAAGCACAGCCTATGCATTTGCTTTCGTCAGTCATTTCGGCAGGCGAATGTCCCTTGGCATTGATTTTGTCCTTTGCGATTACAAGAATCTTTTTAGGACAGGCTTCGACACAAAGTCCGCAGCCCTTGCATGAATCTGTTTTAAATGTTACCTTTGCCATAAAGCTCCTCCGTTTTAAAAGATTTTATTTTGCAAAGCAAGGCAAAACAAATTATTTGTCTTGTCGTTAAGCTCCTGTGACAAGCTTTCCATAACACTTGTCATTTTTATCGGCAAACCACTCAGCGAAGAAAGCCTTTCAGCAAGTGGCGCTGTTGAAAGCACATCCTCAGCTGTTGTAAGCTCACCGAGATTTGAATTGTTTATTATTGAAGTGAATTTAAGCTTTGATGCAGCCTCAATTTCCTTCATAATTTCGTATGCTTCTTCGGCAGTACGGGATAAGGGACGGAAGAAATTAACAACAAGAACCATATCGTAATTATCTTCCTCGTTGATAAAGGGAGCGAATCTGCCGAGTGCAATTGCACCTGCATCGTCACCGCCTATATCCATAACAGCGTATTTGCTTTTATCCTGTACCGTGCGGTACATCTCCTGCGGAAGTGAAGGAATATCAAGGTTTGTATTGGCAAATTTTGAGCTGATAAGCTCTATGCCAAGCTCCTTCAACTGCTCCTCACTGTCCTTGGTTCGGAAATAAGGATTAACAATATCAAGGTCGGCAATGATTACATCATAGCCCTGCTTTTTCATAAAGGTCGCATAGTTAACGGCGAGGTTTGTTTTTCCGCTGCCGTAATGACCTGCAAAAAGTGTAAGCCTTTTCACCCTGATATATCTCCTTTCTTCATTTACGCTATTAGATTATTATAAAACAACTTATACTGTTTTTCAACAATAATCGGTATATTTTTAAAATTAAAGCTTGTTTCTCTGAATCTTACCGCTGATTGTCTTGGGAAGCTCATCTCTAAATACAACGATTCTCGGATATTTATAAGGAGCGGTATTCTTCTTAACATAGTTCTGGATTTCCTTTTTGAGCTCCTCTGTAGGCTCTGTTCCCTTTGTAAGAACAATGCTTGCCTTAACAACCTGACCTCTTATTTCGTCGGGCGCAGCTGAAACACCGCATTCAAGAACATAAGGAAGCTCCATAATAACGTTTTCAATTTCAAAGGGTCCGATACGGTAGCCTGATGACTTGATAACGTCATCAATTCGGCTTACATACCAATAATAGCCGTCTTCATCCTGCCATGCAGTATCACCTGTGTGATACATACCGTCATACCAGACCTCGTTAGTCTTTTCTTCATCACGGTAATAGCCCTTGAACAGACCGCAGGGAATCTTCTTGTCGGTTCTGATACAGATTTCACCTGTTTCACCTGTGGGACAGGGATTTCCGTCAGGGTCAACGATTACAATGTCATAACCGGGAACGGGCTTGCCCATTGCACCTACCTTATTCTTTGTACCTACAAGGTTTGCAATTGTAAGTGTTGTTTCTGTCTGACCGAAGCCCTCCATAATTGAAAGACCTGTTGCCTTTTCAAACTGGAAGTAAACCTCGGGGTTAAGAGCCTCACCTGCAGTTGTTGCATATCTGATTGAAGAAAGGTCGAACCTTGAAAGGTCTTCCTTTATAAGCATTCTGTACATTGTGGGAGGTGCACAGAAGGTTGTGATGTTGTACTTGCTGAACATAGGAAGAATGTCAGAAGCATCAAAACGGTCAAAGTCATAAGCAAAAACTGCTGCCTCACACATCCACTGACCGTAGAATTTACCCCAGAGCGCCTTACCCCAGCCTGTATCGGAAATTGTAAGATGAAGGTCTGTAGGCTCGATAGCGTGCCAGTATTTGGCTGTAACAAAATGACCTAAAGCATACTTATAGGAATGGGCTGCAATTTTGGGATAACCTGTTGTGCCTGATGTAAAGAACATAAGCATAGGGTCATCACCGCAGGCAGTATCAGCTTCTCTTTCAAAAATACTTCTGAAAAGCTTATATTCACTGTCAAAATTATGCCAACCTTCCTTTTCACCGTTAACCATAATTTTAAGTGCAAGCTCACCGTAGGTTTCAGCTGCCTTATCAGCATGGTCAGAGGTATTGCCGTCAGCTGTGCAAAGGATAGCCTTTACACCTGCAGCCTTGAAGCGGTATTCAAAGTCATGCTCAACAAGCTGATTTGTTGCAGGAATAATGATTGCACCGAGCTTATGTAAAGCAAGGGCGCAAATCCAGAACTGATAGTGACGCTTTAAAACAAGCATTACTCTGTCGCCCTTAGTAATACCAAGGCTTCTGAAATAGTTGGCTGCACGGGCGGATTCTTTTTTGATATCGTTATATGTAAATCTTCTTTCAGTCTTATCTCGGGAAATGTGAAGCATTGCAAGCTTATCGGGATACTTATCTGCAACTGCGTCAACAACGTCGAAGGCAAAATTGAAGCGGTCCTCATTCTTGAAGCTGATATCCTGTAACACACCCTCGTCGTTTTCAGTGGTTTCAATGAATTCCTTTACTACAAGCTCGTGCTCTGACTTAACAGCTGAGTGGAATGCCTTTTCAATAGCAGCATCACCTGTATCGTCGCCTGCAACAACAACTGCAAGGAATGTACAGTCTTCACCGTCAACGGCAATCATACCGTGAGGTGTGGAGCTTCTGTAATAAATGCTGTCACCCTCTGAAAGAACCTCGGTATTATCACCCACTCTTACCTTGAGCTTACCTGAAAGGACATAGTCAAACTCGTGGCCTGTATGTGTGGTTGTTTCAATGGGCTTATCCTGAAGCTCTGCCTTATACTCGTACTTTGCAAGATAAGGCTCAGCAAGCTTCTGACGGAAAAGAGGCGCAAGATTGTTGATTTCAATGCCAACCTTTTTAGAAGTGATTTTTCCCTCACCCTTTCTTGTAACTGCATAGGATGAAAGATGTGCACTTTTACCTTCGAGAAGCTCAGTCATATCAATTGAAAATGCCTTTGCACACTTATGAATGAAGGTGAAGGGGAAGTCAGCCTCACCCTTTTCATACTGAAGGTATTCTTCAACAGAAACATCGGTCTTTTCAGCCATCTCTGCTTCGGTGTAGCCTGCGATTTCACGCATTTCTTTAATTCTTTCGGCTACTTCCTTAAGTCGCTTGTTCAAATTTTCCATGTTTAATCCAACCTTTCTTTGTCACTTTCTGACTTGAGGGAGTTGTATAAAAAAACAAAACTCGCCTCAAAGAATAAACTTTGAGACGAGATACATTCATGTAACCCGCGGTACCACTCAAATTGCGATTAATATCGCCACCTCAAGCTCCAACAAGCTCTATGCATTAACGCAGCAATCACGGAAAGCGTCTACTCATTTTAAAAATTTTCGGGCCTTCAGCTCGGAAGTGATGGGATAATGAAACTCTGCTTACCGACTCACAGCACCGTCGGCTCTCTGTAAAGCTTTGCTTCCTCCGTCTTCGTCATAGCCTTTGCTATTTAATTTGGATAAAATTATATCACTCAAAAAACGTAAAGTCAATATGTTTGAGTTAAATATTTTATAATTTTACATCAAAAATTCTTGCTGCATTCTCACTGAGAATTTTACGCAAGGAATTTTCATCACCGATTATGCTTCGCAGCGTTTCAATTTCCTTACTGCAGTCTCCTAACGGATAATCCGTTCCGAAAAGAACTCTGTCAGGAGTGTAAGCTTCTATAAGCTCCTTTGCCTTTTGAACTGAAATATCAGCAAGAGAAGAAGAGGTATCTACATAAAAGTTTTTATATGCTGAAAGCTCCCTTGCAGCCTCTTCCCATACAGACCAGCCACCGAAATGCGCACCTATAAAGGTACATTCGGGGAATTTTTCAAGCACCCTTTTCATACGCATCGGATTAGAAAAATCATAACGGTAGTCCCCTGTATGCAAAAGCACGGGTAGTCTGCCCTGACAAAGGTGGTAAATTTCTTCACACCTTGGGTCATCTATGGCTATTTTCTGAAAATCAGGATGAAGCTTTACGCCCTTGAGTCCAAGGTCGTAAAGCTCTTCAAAATCTGTATGAAGGCTATCGGAGTAGGGATGCAATGCTCCCAGACCTGTAAACATGCCTTCACTTTTTTCGACGCTTGCGGCAATGAAGCTATTGATTGAGTGCACCTGATGAGGTGTTGTTGCAACTGAAAACACAACAAAGTGCTCAACGCCTGCCCTCCTGCCGTTTTCAAGCATAGTTGAGGTTTTACCGTCAAAGCCCTTATATCGGTTATCGTAAAAGCCCTCAATAGCTTCTACTGCCCTTTCAACAATTGCATCGGGATAGATATGGCAATGACAGTCGATTATTTTATAATTTTCCAATTAATTCACAGCTTTCTAATAGTCTGAATTACTTTTTCAGGCCTAACTTTTCAGCGGATATGTCGCGCATCTTATATTTAAGAATCTTACCGGCGGCATTCATGGGGAATTCGTCAACAAAAATGAAGTATCTGGGAACCTTATGTCTTGCAATTGAAGCGTTACCGTATTCCTTCATTTCGTTTTCGTCAGCTGTTTCACCCTTGTGAAGAATTATCCAGGCACAGCATTCTTCACCGTATCTCTCATCGGGAACACCGACAACCTGTACGTCACGCACCTTGGGATTTGTAAGATAGAATTCTTCAATTTCACGGGGATAAAGATTTTCACCGCCACGGATAATCATATCCTTAAGACGGCCTGTAACCTTATAGTAGCCGTCAGGTGTTCTCATACAGATGTCGCCTGAATGAAGCCAGCCTTCGGCATCAATTGCCTGTGCTGTTGCCTCGGGCATTTTATAATAGCCCTTCATAATATTAAAGCCACGTGCAACAAATTCACCGCTTTCACCGTCGGGAAGCTCGTCACCTGTTTCGGGGTCAATAATCTTGCACTCTACACCGGGGAATGCACTGCCTACAGTTTCAACACGATGGTCAAGATCTTCATTTACCTCGCCCATTGTACAACCGGGCGAAGCCTCTGTCTGACCGTAAACTGAAATAATTTCACGCATATTCATTTCAACCGAAGCACGGCGCATAAGGTCTGCAGGACAGTTAGCACCTGCCATAATACCTGTTCTCATATATGAGAAATCGGTTTTTGCAAAATCGGGATGGTTGAACATTGCAATAAACATTGTGGGAACACCGTTAAAGCAAGTGATTCTTTCATCGTTTACGCAGGCAAGTGATGATTTGGGTGAGAAGTAAGGAATAGGACAAAGTGTACCGCCGTGAGTCATCATTGAGGTCATTGAAAGCACCATGCCGAAGCAATGGAACATAGGAACCTGAATCATCATACGGTCAGCTGTCGAAAGGTCCATTCTGTCACCGATAGTTTTACCGTTGTTGACAATATTACGGTGAGTAAGCATAACACCCTTGGGGAAGCCTGTTGTACCTGAGGTATACTGCATATTACATACATCATCAGGCTTTACAAGAGAAGCGCGTCTGCGCACCTCCTCACGGGGAATGAGAGTTGAGCGTGAAAGCATCTGCTCCCATGTAAGGCATCCGTCCATTGAGAAGCCTACAGTTACAACATTACGAAGGAAGGGAAGATTTTTTGAATAAAGAGGTGCACCGGGAATAAGAGTCTTAAGCTCGGGGCAAAGCTCTTGAATAATCTCCTTATAGTTGATATCCTTACAGTCCTCAATCATAACGAGCGTATGTGTATCGGACTGCTTGAGAAGGTATTCAATTTCGTGAATTTTATAGGCAGTATTAACAGTAACAAGAACTGCACCGATTTTAGTTGTTGCCCAGAAGGTGATAAACCACTGAGGTACATTTGTTGCCCATACAGCAACATGATCACCTGCTTTTACGCCAAGTGAAATAAGCGCTGCTGCACATTCGTCAACATCACGGCGGAACTGCTCGTAGGTTCTTGTATAATCAAGTGTGGGGTACTTAAAAGCATACTGATCGGGATAGGTTTCAGCCATTGTATCAAGAACATCGGAGAAGGTTGCTTCAATAACATCATACTTTTTCCATACAAAGGTGCCTGTCTTATCACGGTTATAATAAGCGTGGTCAAAGGTCTTCTTGTCACGGTTAAGAGCTGAAATATAGTTTGTAAAATGGGTAAGAACAATATCAGCGTCACTGATTTCTTCATTCCAGGCCGCACAGATAAAGCCCTCATAGTTAAGGGAAGAAAGAGCGCCGAGAAGCTTTTCAACCTCAAGGTCACCTTCACCGATAAGAACAGTCTTACCGTCCTTCATATCACCAATGCGTACATACTTTATGTAAGCGCCGAGATTTTTAATTGTAGTTTCTGCAGTTTCACCTGCACTGAAATATGTGCCTCTTACATTCCAGGATGCACCTACTGCTGAAGAAGCAAAATGATTAATGATACCGATTACGTTTTCGGTTCTTGCAAGATAGCCCACAGTCTCAAAAAGAACATTGACGTCAACTGTTTCAGCATAGCCGATTGCGTCAACAAGCTTCTCATCAAGCACATCAAAGTCTGTTTCCTTTTCAATACGTACAATAACATTTTCAATACCGGCTGAAGCTGCCATTGCTACATATTTGGTAATAAGCTCTGCTGTTACCTCTTCGTTTTCAACAGCTTCGGGCATACGGAGAGCCGAAACAGCAAGATTTCTGTTTACAAGCTTTCTTTTTGCGTCTGCTATACGGTCACGTCTGAGAATACTGTCGTGATGACCGCCTCTTTCCTTTATTGCATCGTAAATTTCAAAGCCCTCAAAGCCGTAATCATAAGCGAAACGGCAGGTGTCGAGAAATGAAGCACGGCTCACATTCTTCGTAGAAAATACGATTTTCATATTATGCCTCCTCGAAAACAATCTTGTTCAGAGCATTGATGTAAGCTCTGATACTTGCGGCAACGATATCGGTTGAGGTACCGTTACCGGAATAAAGCTTACCGTTGTTGCGAAGTCTTACAAGTGCTGAACCGAGAGCCTCTTTACCCTCTGTTACAGACTGCACCTGGAAATCGTCAAGCTCATAGTGGTGACCTATGCACTGCTCAATTGCACGGAAGGCAGAGTCGATAGGGCCGTCACCGTCACTTACGCCGCACATAATTTCATTGTCGCACTTAAGTGTTACCTGTGACATTGAGCTTGAAACATTACTGCTTGTTGTTGTATATGCTTCAAAATGATAGGTTGAGGGAGCCTGCATAGCAAAGCTGGCAATAAGAGCCTCAAACTCCTTAGAGCCTACTGCACCCTTCTTTTCGCAAACCTGCTTAAGTCCCTTATGCACACTGCCGATATCTGAATCGGAAAGCTCATAACCGAGCGCTGCAGCTGCCTGTGCTACCTGAGCAAGGCTTGAATCAGCGTCAAGAAGAATATTACCCTCAGTGCTTACTTCGTTTTCTAATTCGTAAGCATCGTGGCTGATGCCTGAAATGATATCATCAATATTAGCGTGAATTTTAGTGCTGTCAAGGTTGATTTCAGCCTTAATCTGTGAAGCACATGCTCTCATAGCATCGGAAATTTCACCTGCAAGAAGCACATCCTTACCAACCATTGCACACTTAAGGCCGTCAGCACCTACTGCAACTGAAGCAAATGCTGATGCAACAGCCATGCTGATACGGTCAGATACCTGAACATAAACAGGAACACAAACGCTTTGCTTAACCTTTGTAACAATAGCAGCAATTTCATCGGGAGTTGAAGCACCTGCATTGTCACAGATTGTAATCATATTTGCACCGTTTTCAACAGCTGCACCTGCTGCGCTGACAAGGAATTCAACATCCGCTCTTGTAGCATCAAGTGCTGAAAACTCAACATTTTCGCAAAGAGCCTTTGCAGCCTTTGTAAGCTCAACAATTTTAGCAAGCATTTTCTCCTGCTTAAGATGATATGTGTATTCCATCTGAATTGTGGAAACAGGAAGCTCAATCTGAAGACGGGGATTTTTAGCATCCTTGATGCATTCCCAGGCAATTGCAACATCCTCTGCGCTGAAGCCTACAGGAATAGCAAGAGCAGCCTTCTGAATGTTCTTTGCTACAGTTTTATAAATAATACAATCCTCACGTGCAGACTTAACAGCGGGAAGCTCAACGGCATCGGCACCGATGGCATCAGCACAGTTTGCTATAGCTGCCTTTTCACGGAAAAGCAAGGACACAGATCTGTCCTCTGAAAGTTTTTTGAGAGTGATGTCTGAAACTGCTATT